>JBKOZM010000040.1:0-2262 GCA_046725855.1 Chloroflexota bacterium
ACCCTGGAGAACCTGCGGGCGCAGCTGGAGCGGGAGACCTACTTCGCCGCCACCACCGACATCTCCGCGGTCCCGCCGGCCGAGGTCCAGCTCATGGACGTCTCGCCCAAGCAGATCGTGTCGGTCGCCACGTCGCTCATCCCGTTCCTCGAGCACGACGACGCCAACCGTGCGCTCATGGGCGCCAACATGCAGAAGCAGGCCGTCCCGCTCATCCGGGCCGAGGCGCCCTACATCGGCACCGGCGTCGAGGCCCGGGCCGCCCGCGACGCCGCGGACATGATCGTGGCCGAGGACGACGGTGTCGCCACCGAGGTGAGCGGCGACGTCCTCGCTGTCGACTACAAGTCCAAGGGCCGCAAGGTCTACAAGCTGCTCAAGTTCGAGCGATCCAACCAAGACACCTGCATCAACCAGAAGCCGCGTGTCGCTGAGGGCGACAAGTTCTCCAAGGGTGCGATCCTCGCCGACGGTCCCTCGACCGACAACGGCGAGCTGGCCCTCGGCAAGAACCTGCTCGTGGCCTTCATGCCCTGGGAGGGTTACAACTTCGAGGACGCGATCATCCTCTCCGAGCGCCTGGTGCGTGACGACGTGCTCACGTCGATCCACATCCACGAGCACGAGATCGAT
Organism: Chloroflexota bacterium; assembly: GCA_046725855.1. Taxonomy (GTDB): domain Bacteria; phylum Chloroflexota; class Limnocylindria; order QHBO01; family QHBO01; genus DASQFY01. The sequence continues at coordinate 634 of JBKOZM010000040.1, forward strand.
GCCCGTGACACCAAGCTCGGCCCCGAGGAGATCACCCGGGACATCCCCAACCTGTCCGAGGAGATCCTCAAGGACCTCGACGAGCGCGGCATCATCCGCATCGGCGCCGAGGTCGGACCGGGCGACGTGCTGGTCGGCAAGGTCACCCCGAAGGGCGAGACCGAGCTGACCCCCGAGGAGCGCCTCCTGCGGGCGATCTTCGGTGAGAAGGCCCGTGAGGTCCGCGACACCTCGCTCAAGGTGCCCCACGGCGAGCAGGGCAAGGTCATCGACGTCAAGGTGTTCAGTCGGGACGAGAGCCACGAGCTGCCCCCGGGCGTCAACCAGCTGGTGCGGGTCTACGTCGCCCAGAAGCGCAAGATCTCGGTCGGCGACAAGCTGGCCGGGCGCCACGGCAACAAGGGCGTCATCTCGAAGATCCTGCCGCTGGAGGACATGCCCCACCTGGCCGACGGCACCCCTGTCGACATCATCCTCAACCCCCTCGGCGTCCCGTCCCGCATGAACGTGGGCCAGGTCCTCGAGGCGCACCTCGGCTACGCGGCCCGCTGGGGCTGGCAGGTCAACGGCGCGGCCGTCGGCGACGACCCCATCCGGGGCACCGAGTCGAAGACCCGTCCGGCGACTCCGCCCTCGACGCTGATCGCCACGCCGGTGTTCGACGGCGCCCACTGGGACGAGGTCGAGGAGGCCGGCAAGCACCCGACGATCCAGACGATCTTCGAGAACCTGCGGCCCGAGTCGGTCGACGGCGATCGCCTGATCGGCACCAACGGCAAGGTGGCCCTCTACAACGGCCGCACCGGCGAGGCCTACGACCAGCCGGTGACCGTGGGCTTCATGTACATCCTGAAGCTGGCCCACCTGGTCGACGACAAGATCCACGCCCGGTCCACCGGTCCCTACTCGATGATCACCCAGCAGCCGCTGGGCGGTAAGGCGCAGTTCGGTGGCCAGCGCTTCGGCGAGATGGAGGTGTGGGCGCTCGAGGCATACGGCTCGGCCTACTGCCTGCAGGAGCTGCTCACCATCAAGTCCGACGACGTGCTGGGCCGGGTCAAGGTCTACGAGGCCATCGTCAAGGGCGAGAACATCCCCGAGCCGGGCATCCCCGAGAGCTTCAAGGTGCTCATCAAGGAGATGCAGGCCCTGTGCCTGAACGTCGAGGTCCTGGCCCAGAGCGGCGAGGAGATCGAGATGCGCGAGCTCGACGAAGACGTGTTCCGCGCCGCCGAGGAGCTCGGCATCGATCTCAGCCGACCGGAACGGGGCACCGACGAGGAAGACGAGCGCCGCCGCGAGCGGAGCACGAGCTTCTGATGAACATCCGCCTCCCTATCGCACACACAACGCACACCCTCGCATCACCCGGGAGCAACGATGCTTGACGTGAACGACTTCAGCCAGCTGCGCATCGGTCTCGCCACAGCCGAGACCATCCGCATGTGGTCCAACGGCGAGGTCAAGAAACCGGAGACGATCAACTACCGCACCCTGCGCCCGGAGAAGGACGGGCTGTTCTGCGAGAAGATCTTCGGCCCCACCCGGGACTGGGAGTGCTACTGCGGCAAGTACAAGCGCGTCCGGTTCAAGGGCATCATCTGCGAGCGCTGCGGCGTCGAGGTCACC
>JBKOZM010000041.1:0-5108 GCA_046725855.1 Chloroflexota bacterium
CGATAGACCTGATCCTCGTCGAAGACGTTGCTGATCTCGCGGTTCAGCTTGCGGGCACTGGCCAGGTCGTTGCCGAAGGGCTTCTCCACGATCACGCGCGACCAGCCCTTCCGGCCATCGGCCCGCCGCTCGCCGCTCGCCGCCAGGCCCGCCGCCCCGAGCTGCTTGATGATCTCCGGACAGAGGGGCGGCGGCACGGCCAGGTAGAACAGCCGGTTGCCGGACGTGCCACGGTCGCGGTCGATGCGCGCCAGCCGCTTGCCCAGCTCCACCCAGGCCTGCGGATCATGGAACTCGCCGCGCTGATACTCGATCCCCTGGCTGAAGGAATCCCAGATCGATTCTTTCGCCGGGCGGTTGCGGCTGTAGGCGTTGATGCCGCCCAACAGGTGGGCGCGGAAGTCGTCATCGGTCATGTCACGCCGGGCGAAGCCGACGACCGTGAACTCCGGCGCCAGGAAGCCGGCCAGCATGAGGTTGTACAGGGCCGGCCCGAGCTTCCGCTCGGTGAGGTCGCCGGTCGCCCCGCAGATGACCATGGTGCACGGCTCGGGCATGCGCCCCAGCCGCAGCCCTTCGCGCAGCGGGTTGGCGAGGGTGACCTGCGGACGCTCGGCCTCGTCGGTGGTGCGGGTCGGCGTGCCGGTCGGCGTGCCGGTGGTCATCGGTCCTTCTTCACCGCATGGCCGCCGAACTCATTGCGCAGGGCGGCCAGGACCCGGTCGCTGAACGAGTCAGGCTCGCGCCGGCTGCGGAAGCGTTGGAGCAGGGAGAGGGTGATGACCGGCGCCGGGACATCGTGGTCGATCGCCTCCGCCACCGTCCACCGCCCCTCGCCGGAGTCGGCCACCCAGCCCTTCAGCTCGGCCAAGTCGTTGCCCTCCTTCTCGAAGGCGTCGCCGGCCAGCTCCAGCAGCCACGATCGAATCACGCTGCCGTGCTGCCACATCCGCGCGATGGCCGTCAGGTCGAGGTCGTAGTCGGAGGCGTGCAGGATGTCGAAGCCCTCGCCGTAAGCCTGCATGATCCCGTACTCGATCCCGTTATGGACCATCTTGACGTAGTGTCCGGCGCCCGACGGCCCGCAGTACAGGTATCCCCCTTCGGGTGCCAGCGTCCGGACGATCGGCTCGAATCGTTCGAAGACCGATGGCTTGCCGCCGATCATCGCGCAGAAGCCCACCTGCAGACCCCAGATCCCGCCGCTGACCCCCATGTCCAGGAAGCCGACGTCGTGCTGCTCCATCTCCACAGCCCGACGCTGCGAGTCCCGGAAGTTGCTGTTGCCGGCGTCCACGATCACGTCACCCGCCTGCAGGATGCCGCCTAGATCTGTGATCAGCTCGTCGGTGGCCGCCCCGGAGGGGACGCTGATGATGACGTGGCGCGGCGGCGCCATCCGCTCGACGATCGTCTCGATCGGCTCGGCCACCTCGATCCTGCCCGCGTTCTCCGGCTCGGCAGCCACGTCCACGGCGACCTGTTCGGTGCGGTTCCAGACGACCACCTCGTGCCCGCCACGCGCCAGCCGGCGCGCCATGCCGGCGCCCATGCGCCCCAGCCCCGCGACCCCAACCTGCATCCCGCCGCCTCCGTCCGCCGTCACCCGCTCAGGCCTCGACCAGGCCGCCGAGCGCCGCCCCCACCATCGTCTCGAGCCGCTCCAGGCCGGCTTCGGCGTCCTTCAGATGCAGCCGCAGGGCGCGGCGCCCACGTCGCTGGAGCGAGGCCAGGTCGCCCAGCGCCTGGGCCGCGATCAGCGTGCCGAACGTCTCCTCCCAGCCGGGGATCGGCAGGTCGCGCCGCGGCTCGGCGGTGAGCTGCAGGAAGACGCCGCTGTCCGGGCCGCCCTTGTGCAGCTGCCCGGTCGAGTGCAGGAAGCGCGGCCCGAACCCGAGCGTGGTCGCCACGCCGAGCTCGTCGCGGATCGCAGCCCGCAGGCGCTGCAGGCGCGCCTCCGTGTCAGGGTCCTGGGGCAGGTAGGCGAGGATCGCGGCGTAGTCGCCGGCACTGACCGCTCCCAGCAGCGCGTGGAGCGCGCCTTCCACCGTGACTGGCGCGTCGCCCAGCGCCCCGGCATCGCCGTAGGCGGCCGCGGACTCGTCGGCCACCAGCGGCGCGGGCGTGGGCAGCGCGCCGTCGCGACGAAATGCCTCCAGCAGCGTCGTGGTCGCGTCCTTGCTCTCCTGCACGTTCGGCTGGTCGAACGGGTCGATGCCCAGCACGATCCCCGCGGCTGCCGTGGCGACCTCCCACCTGACGAACTCGGCGCCCACGTCGAGCGGGTCGGCCAGCTCGATGTGCTGTCCGGGGTGCCCCTGACGTTCCAGCTCGCCCGCCAGGCGCGCCCACGCCGGATCGGCGTCGTCGGTCAGGCTGATGAATACGAAGTAGCGGTCATCGCCGTACCCTCGCGGGTCGCCGGCGGGCTCGCCGACGATCGGCACGATCCCACGGCCCTGCTTGCCAGTGCTCTCGGCCACGAGCTGCTCGGCCCAGTCGCCGAAGCTGGCCAGGCGCGGCGAGGTGAGGATCGTCAGCTTGTCGCGGCCCGCCAGCGCAGCCTCGCTGATCGCCGCGCCGAGCTGCAGCCCGGGGTTCTCCGGGGCTGGGCGGCGGCAGGCCGCCACCATCGCAGCAGCTCGCTCGAGGAGGCCCTCCAGGTCGACGCCGTGCAACGCGGCCGGCAGGAGCCCGAAGGCGGACAGGGCGGAGTAGCGGCCGCCGACATCCGGCTGACCCTCGACGATGGCGCGAAACTCCTGCGCGCGCGCCAGCTCGGCGAGGGAGCTCCCCGGGTCGGTGATGGCCACGAAGTCGAGAGCCGGGGCGAAGGCCGACATGGCGGCGTGGAATGCATTTGGCTCGGTGGTCGAGCCCGACTTGCTGCTGACACAGAACAGCGTGCGGGCCGACTGCGCCCATTCGCGAAAGCCGCGCACCGCGTCCGGGTGCGTGGAGTCCAGGATGCGCAGCTCCAGCCCATCGGTCCCGCGGAAGACGCGGCTGAACAGCTCAGGTGCCAGGCTGGAGCCGCCCATGCCCAGCACCGCGGCGCGCGTGTAGCCATCGTTTCGCACGTCCCGGGCCAGGTGCTGGAACTCCGCCACCCGGCCGTGCATGCCATCGGGCAGATCGAGCCAGCCGAGCCACGCAGCCAGGTCAGCTGGCTTCGTACCCGACGCCGACCAGAGGCTGCCGTCCTTCTGCCACAGCCGATCGGCGACCCGCTCGCTCCCCCAGTCGGCCAGGCGCGCGGCGATCGCCCCGTCGAGCGGCCCGTCGCTCATGCGGGCGCGAGAGCCTTGCGCTTGCTGTCGATCGACTCGATCAGCTCATCGAACGACTTGGCGAAGGAGGCGACGCCCTCGGTGATCAGCTCGTCGGTGACGGTGCGCATGCTGATTCCCTGCGCCTCAACCGCCGCGATCGCAGCTCGGGCCTCGTCCATTCCGGCGTCCAGACTGCGTGAGATCCGGCCGTGGTCCAGGAAGGCCTCGATCGTCTCGATCGGCATGGTATCCACCGTCTGTGGACCGATCAGCTCCTCGACATACAGGACGTCGCGGTACTCCCGGTTCTTCGTCGAGGTGCTCGCCCACAGGCAGCGCTGTACCCGCGCTCCGGCGGCGCGCAGCTCGGCGAACTCGTCGCCGCCGAAGATCTCGCCGAACGCCTGGTAGGCCATCTTCGCGTTGGCGATCGCCGCCTTGCCGCGTGCGGCCAGCGCCTCCGGTGTGCCGATCGCGTCCAGGGCCTTGTCGACCTTGGTGTCCACCCGACTGACGAAGAAGCTGGCGACCGATGCCACCCGCGTGACGTCCTCGCCGCGCTCCAGCCGGCGTCGGAGGCCGGCGATGTAGGCGCGTGCCACGCGGCGATAGACGTCCACGCTGAACATGAGGGTGATGTTGATGTTGATCCCCTCACCGATGGCGGCCTCGATGGCCGGCAGCCCCGCCTCGGTGGCCGGGATCTTGACGAAGACGTTCGGACGGCCGACCCTGGCCCATAGCTCGCGGGCACGCTCCAGGGTTGCCTGGCTGTCGTCGGCCAGTCCCGGCTCGACCTCGATCGACACGAATCCGTCCGCGCCGTCGGCCGCGTCGTAGACGGTGCGCAGCACGTCGGCGGCATCGCCCACGTCGCCGACGGCGATGGCCTCGTAGATCTGCTCGTTGCCGTGGCCGGCCTCCAGCTCATCACGGATCAGCTGGTCGTAATGGCCGCCGGCGACCGCCTTGGCGAAGATGGTCGGGTTACTGGTCAGGCCGCGGATCCCGTCGCGGACCAGGCCGGCCAGCCGGCCGGACTCGATCAGCTCGCGATCGATGAAGTCGACCCATGGGCTCTGGTCCTGCTCGGCCTGGAGCCGCTGCAGCGCGTTCATGTCGTGTCGCCTCCTCAGGCCTTGGCACCGGCTCGTTGACGGGCGAGCTCCCGTGCCGTATCGGCGATATGGCCGGCGTCGATCCCGGCCGCCGCCAGCTGCTCCGCCGGCGTGGCCGAGCCGGGCATGATCCGGACCGCCAGCTTGACGATTGCAGGCCGCTCCTCCGACGCGGCGAACACGTCGAGCACGGCGTCGCCCAGGCCGCCCTCTGGGAAGTGGTCCTCGACCGTGACGATCGCCCCCGTGTCCCGCCCGGCCGCGCGCAACGTCTCGGCGTCGATCGGCTTGATCGAATACAGGTCGATCACCCGGGCGTTGATGCCGTCGCTCACCAACAGGTCGGCCGCCGCGATCGCCTCGTGGAGGGTGATCCCCGCCCCGACCAGGGTCACCTGGTCGGCATCGGTCTGGCGCACGACCCGGCTGCCGCCGATCTCGAACTCCTCGCCGGGTGCGTAGATGACGGGGGTCTTCTCGCGCGTGGTGCGCATGAAGACGATCCCCTCGCGCTCCGCCATGTGCGGCAGCAGGGCGGCCGTCTGGTTGGCATCCGACGGGTAGAGGACCGTGCTGCCATGCACGGCACGGAACATGGCCAGGTCCTCGAGCGCCATCTGCGACGGCCCGTCCTCGCCGATGCTGACCCCCGCATGCGACCCGGTCAGCACGATGTCGGCCCGGCTGACCGCGGCCATGCGAACGAAGTCGTAGGCAC
>JBKOZM010000042.1:0-3587 GCA_046725855.1 Chloroflexota bacterium
GTGTGGGCAGGCGTCGAGTTGCGACAAGGTCTCCCGCGGCGATCGCAAGCACGGCTCCGATGGCTGCCAGGACTCCGAACGCGAGACTGAAGGCTGAGAGTGTTTCGTTCTCGGCGCTAGGTGAGCACCCGATGATCGGCAGGACGGTGCCAACCCACACTCCGACGACCGCGCCTGTGGCACTCGCTGCCAGGAACAACGAGGGGCGGGCCACGGGAGCCCGGGTCACCACGAGCCAGCAGACCAAGCCGACGAACGGCAGCGGCGCGAGCAGAACGGCGCCGAGAAGCGGCTCGCCGGCCCGCAAGCTCTCCGTGATGACGACCCATATGAGCCAGGCCACCGTCACGAGCCCAACGGACACCGAACCGAGCAGGAGTGCTGAGATCATTTGGGACGGCGCGATCGCTCTCGCCATCCATCTACCTCACCAATCCCGGAGGGACACCGCACCCAACGGACAATCCGCTACGGGCGGTGAAGGGAGTCGAGGGTCGGTCCGCAGGCTGTTGCGCTAGCCAGCCAAGGACCGATCCTCGGCTCCCATTTAGACCTCTTTGTACTCGCCCTCGATCGTCTCCTCTTCGCCCTCGGCGGCGGGCTCGCCGGCCGGCTCACCGCCGCCGGCGCCACCGTCCGTGGGGCCGCCACCATCGGTCCCGTCGCCACCGGTACCGGTGGCCTCGTAGGCCTTGGTGCCGATCCGCTGCAGGACCTCGGTGAGCTGCTGCTTGGTCGAGTCGATGGCGCCCGCATCGGTCCCGTTCAGGGCCTCCCGGACGGCAGCGATGCGCGTGGTGACCTCCGCCTTCTCCTCGTCGGAGAGCTTCTCGTCGAGGTCCTTGAGCAGCCGCTCGGCCTGGTAGGTCAGCGCGTCCGCCTCGTTGCGGGACTCGACCTCGGCTCGCCGCTTGCGGTCCTCCTCCGCGTGCTCGGCCGCGTCGCGGACCATCTGGTCCACGTCGTCCTTGGCGAGCATCGAGGAGGCGGTGATCGTCACCTTCTGCTCCTTGTTCGTGGCCTTGTCCTTGGCGGCCACGTTCAGGATGCCGTTGGCGTCGATGTCGAACGTGACCTCGATCTGCGGCACGCCGCGCGGGGCCGGCGGGATGCCGTCGAGCCGGAAGGTCGCCAGCTTCTTGTTGTCGGACGCCATCTCGCGCTCGCCCTGGAGCACGACGATGTCGACCGAGGGCTGGTTGTCCGACGCGGTCGAGAAGATCTGCGTGTGCGAGGTCGGGATGGTCGTGTTGCGGTTGATCATCTTGGTCGCCACGCCGCCAAGGGTCTCGATGCCGAGCGACAGCGGGGTGACGTCCAGCAGCAGGACGTCCTTCACCTCGCCGGCCAGCACGCCGGCCTGGATGGCTGCACCGATCGCCACCACCTCGTCGGGGTTGACGCCCTTGTGCGGCTCCTTGCCGTCGAACAGGCCCTTGACGGCGTCGACCACCGCCGGCATGCGGGTCATGCCGCCCACCAGGATGACCTCGTCGATGTCGCCCGGCTTCAGGCCCGCGTCGGTCAGCGCCTGCTTGACGGGTCCGGCGGTGCGCTTGATCAGGTCGGCGACCAGATCCTCCAGCTTCGCCCGGCTCAGCGTGATCACCAGGTGCTTGGGGCCCGATGCGTCGGCGCTGATGAAGGGCAGGTTGATCTCGGTCTGGGTCGTGCTCGACAGCTCGATCTTCGCCTTCTCGGCCGCCTCCTTGAGGCGCTGCAGCGCGATGCGGTCCTTGCTCAGGTCGATGCCCTGGTCCTTCTTGAACTCCTCGATCAGCCAATCGATGACGCGCTGGTCGAAGTCGTCGCCGCCCAGGTGCGTGTCGCCGTTCGTGGAGCGGACCTCGAAGACGCCCTCGGACAGCTCCAGGATCGAGATGTCGAAGGTCCCGCCGCCCAGGTCATAGACGGCGATCTTCTCGTCCTTGGTCTTGTCCAGCCCATACGCCAGGGCCGATGCGGTCGGCTCGTTGACGATCCGCTTCACGTCCAAGCCGGCGATACGGCCGGCGTCCTTGGTCGCCTGACGCTGGGTGTCGTCGAAGTAGGCCGGGACGGTGATCACCGCCTCGGTGATCTTCTCGCCCAGGTACGCCTCGGCGTCGCCCTTCAGCTTCTGCAGGATCATGGCGCTGATCTCGGGCGGGCTGAAGGCCTTGCCGTTCTCGAGCTCGACCACCACACCATCGGACTTGGGGTCCTTCTCGACCTTGTACGGCACCAGCTCCTTGCTGCGCTGGACCTCGGGGTCGTCCCAGCGACGGCCCATGAAGCGCTTGATACTGAACACGGTGTTGCCCGGATTGGTGATGGCCTGGCGCTTCGCCACCTGGCCGACCAGCCGCTCACCGCTCTTGGCAAAGCCGACGACCGATGGGGTGATGCGGCCGCCCTCTGCGTTCGTGATGACCTGCGGCTCGCCGCCCTCCATGACGGCCACCGCCGAGTTGGTGGTGCCCAGGTCGATGCCGATGATCTTGCCCACTTGTCAGTGCTCCTTCGGGTTGTTCGCGACTCGGACGAGCGCCGGGCGCAGGACCCGGTCGCGCAGGCGGTACCCGCGCTGCAGCTCGCCGATCACCTCGTTGTCGGGATGCTCGGTTGTCTCTTCGTGGACGACGGCCTCGTGGAGGTTTGGGTCGAATGGCTGCCCCACTGCCTCGATGGGGGTCACGCCCTCCGCCTCGAGCACGTTGCGCAGCTTCCGCTCCACCAGCCGAATGCCGTCGACCCAGCCCTCATGCACGTCCTCCGGGATGTGCTCGAGCGCGCGGTCGAAGTCGTCCAGCACGCCAAGCAGCCGGCTGATGAGCAGCGCGGTGGCAAACTGCGCCACCTGCTCGCGCTCCTCCTCCGTACGCCGCTTGTAGTTCGCGTAGTCGGCGGCCGCTCGCTGCCAGGCGCGCAGGTGCTCGTCGCCCTGGGCACGCGCGTCGTCGAGCGCCTGCTGGAGCTCGTCCAGCATGGTGTTCAGCTCCGCGCGGGTTGGCCCGCGGCCGCGCTCCTCGCGCGCCTCGCGGACGTCGCCGTCCGTGGTTCGTTCAGTCATGGGTCTCCGCGTAGTGGCTGTTGATCAGCTCGTTCATCAGGGCCGCCAGGTAGCGCACCGTGGGGATGGCCCGCGGGTAGGGCATGCGGGTCGGGCCGAGCACGCCGAGCAGTCCGAGCGCGCGGTCCGGCGCCCCGTACGGCGCGAAGACGAGGCTCACCTCGTGCATCGCGTCGATCGTGTTCTCGTGGCCGATGATCACGTGCACGCCACCACGCCGGGTGAGCACCGGGACCAGCTGCTCCAGGAAGTCCGAGCGCTGCAGCACCTCCAGGATGCCGCGCAGTTTCGCGCCCTGCGCGAACTCGGGCTGCTCGAGCACGTTGGCGAGGCCGGCGGTGAAGACGTCCTCGACCACCACCCCGTCCGCCTCCTCGAGCAGCTGCGCCACAACCTCCGCCACATGCGTGGCCAGCGGCCCCAGCTTGCTGAGCCGGCGCCGCACCTGTGGCGCGGACAGGCCGCCCATCTCGGCGTTCAGGGTGGCGGCTGCCTGGTCGAGCTCCGCCTGGCCGATCGGCTCGTCCGGGCTGAT
>JBKOZM010000043.1:0-4312 GCA_046725855.1 Chloroflexota bacterium
GGGCAGGCGCTTCGAAACTACGTGGTGCAGACCTCCGACTACGAGACCAACATGGCCCGCATGGAGGGGCTCTATTGGCGGCTGGCGCACGGCGCATGACCGTCGCGTCGCCGTTCGCGCGCCGCGTGATGGGCGTCTTCGCCGCGCGCGTGGTGCGGTACGCGGTCGGCTTCGTCACCTCGTTCGTGCTGGCGCGCGTGCTGGGGCCTGCAGGACGTGGCGCGTATTACATCGTGATCCTGACGCCCACGACGCTCGTTGCCCTCGGTCAGCTTGGCCTTCCGTCAGCGGTGAGCTTCTTCGCGGGCCGCGGCCGCTCCGGCGCCGCGCTGCAGCGCACGAGCCTGGTGCTGGCCGTCGTCCTCTCGGTCGTGCTCATGGGCGTGACGCTGCTCGCCCTGCCATGGCTGCAGGAGACCGTGCTGCAGGCCGCGCCGCCCGACCTGGTGCGCATCGCGCTGCTGTCGCTGCCCTTCCAGTTCCTTGCCTCGTTCGCCGGATCGGCCCTCATCGGGCGCCAGGTCATGCGCAACTACAACCTGATCCTGGTGGCGCAGTCGATCCTGATTCTCGCTCTCGTCATCGTGCTGGTCGGGATCCTGAACCTGGGAGCGTTCGGGGCGGTCATCGCGAACGTGCTCACCGCCGGCGCGGCTGCCGTCGCGATCGCCCTCGAGCTGCGTCGGACGGTGCGTGCTGATCCGGACGAGAGCGGGCGGCCCGGCCTGCGGATGGGCGAGCTGGCGGGCTATGGGGCGCGCAGCTATCCGGGCAGCGTCGCCGGCTTCTTCAACTACCGCGCGGACGTCTTTCTGCTCAGCGCCCTGCTCGGGGACCCGCGGGCGATCGGGCTCTACAGCGTGGCGGTCAGCCTGGCGGAGCTCACCTTCTTCGTGCCAGATTCAGTCGCGACCGTGTTCTTTCCGCGGGTGGCCAGCTCGGACCGTCGCACCGCCGATGAGCTGGCTCCCGCCGTCGCCCGTTTCACCGTGCTGCTGACCGCGCTGGCGGCGATCGGCCTCATCCCGGTCGGGTTCGCGGCGGTGTACCTGATCGTGCCCGCCTTCGTCGCCAGCCTGCCCGCCTTCCTGATCCTCCTGCCGGGCATCCTGGCGCTGAGCCTGTCGAAGGTGCTGTCCAGCTACGTGAACGGGTTGGGGCTGCCCCAGCGGGTCGCCCTGGTCTCGAGCGTTGCACTGGTCATCAACCTGGCCGCCAACCTGCTGCTCATCCCCCAACTCGGATTCCTGGGCGCGGCTTTCGCCTCGCTGATCTCGTACTCGATGCACGCTGCCATGCTGCTGGTCATTGCGGTTCGGCTGTCGCACCGGTCGCCGATCGACTACCTGCTGCCAGCCGCCGCCGAATGGCAGCGCCTGCGTACGGGCGTCCAGGAGATTCGAGCCCGAGTCAGAGGGCCGAAAGGCAACGAGCCATGACGACCCGTCGCGTGATGGTGGTCGCCTACAACTTCCCGCCGGTTGCCGGTACCGGGATCGAGCGCACGCTGAAGCACGTCACCTACCTGCCGGAGCGCGGCTGGCAGCCGGTGGTCGTCGCCCCGGCCAACCCGGCCTATCGCCTCCTCGACCCGGCGACGCTGGACCGCATCCCGGCCGGGACGGAGGTGTTGCGCGCTCCCCTGCTCGAGCCGGCCCATGCCCGCCGGCTGCTGCGGCGGCTGTGGCCGGGCGAGGGTGGCGCGGTCGCCAGTGCGACGCGCGGGGCGGGGACCACGACCGCCGGCGCCCGGCCAGGCAGCACCGGGCTTCGAGGAGTCCTCAACGCGACCTGGGCCACGATCATCCCGGCGCTCTTCTTTCCCGACGAGCAGCTCCTGTGGGCGCCGTCGGCTGCACTGGTCGGCTGGCGCGCACATCGCCGTCGTCCGGTCGACCTGATCTACAGCTCGGCTCCCCCGTTCAGCTCGCACCTGGCGGCCGGGCTGCTGAAGCGCCTGATCGGCATGCCGTGGGTCGCCGACTTCCGCGACCCGTGGATCGGCAACACCTTCGCGCGGCCGCTGGGCGCGCCGCATCGCCGGCTGCAGGCCACCCTCGAGCGGTGGATGGTGTCACGCGCCGATCGCTCAGTCTTCGCCACCCAGCGGCTCTGCGATCGCTACGCCGAGCGCTACCCGGCCCTGGCCGATCGGTTCGTGGTCATCCCGAACGGCTACGACCTGGCCGACCTGCGGGCGGCTGCGGAATCCGAACTGGTGCCCGCGAAGGTCGAGGACGGCACGTTCAGGCTGGTCTACACCGGGTCGATTTACGGGTCGCAGGAGCTGCCGATCCTGCTGGACGGCATTGAGCGCCTGCTGGCCCGCCGCCCGGAGCTTGGCGCACGGCTGCGGATCGAGCTCATCGGCTGGCTGAACGCGCCCAACCAGGCGCTGGCGTCCCAGCGCTTGCCCGCGCTGGACCCCGTGGTCCGCCACCTGGGACAGATGCCGCGCCACGACGCGATCGGGCATCTGGCCAGCGCCGACGCGGCGCTGCTGCTGATGGCGCCCGACCGGGAGCAGGATGTGGGCACAAAGGCATATGAGTACATCGGCCTGGACAGGCCGATCCTGGCCGTGACGCCCCCTGGCGAGGCTCGCGCCACCCTCGAGGAGCTCGACTGGGGCGTCTGCGTGGATCCCACCCCGGAGGCGGTCGCGGACGGGCTGGAACGGATCCTCCAGGCACCCGCGCCCGAGCGCCTGGCCGATCCAGAGCGGATCTACGAGCGGCGAGCCCTGAGCGGAAGGCTGGCCGAGCTGTTCGACCAGCTCGTCAGCGGCTGACCGGCGTCGCCATCGGCCGCGCCGGCACGCCCGCCACGCGACTGCCGTCGAGCACGTCGCGGGTGACCATGGCGCCCCCGGCGACCAGCGCCCAGTCACCGATGCGGACGCCCTCTCGCACGGTCGCCCCGATCCCGACGTAGGCTCCCACGCCCACCACGACCCGTCCGGCTAGGTGCGCGCCGGGGGCGATGGTGGCGTGGGCGCCGACCTGATTGTCGTGGTCCACCGAGGCGGCGGTGTTGACGATCGCATTCGGCCCGACCCAGGCGGCGACCCCCACGATGGCGCCGGCGCAGACCATGGCACCCGGCTCGATCTCCGCGCCGGACAGCAGGGTCGCCGTCGGATGCACACAGGCGGCAGGCGTGAGGCCGAGCTCCAGGCAGCGATCGAAGGCCGCGGCCCGCCCACGGTTGTCGCCGAGAGCGCAGACGAACCGATGCCGCCCGCCGCCGAGCCAGCCCAGGTCGCGCTCGAGATCGCCCAGCACCGGCAGCTCGTCGACCACCCGTTCGCTGCGGTCGGTGGACGGATGCGGTTCCACGAAGCCCAGCGGGGCGTCGCCGGCGGCCCGCAGCAGCTCGAGCACGACCCGCCCGTGGTCGCCGGCCCCAACGATCACGATCGGCGACGGGTCGGTCGGCATGGCCCGCATTCTAGGGCCGCGTCGCGGCGCCCTCGCCGCCCGTCAGAAGGCCTCGAGGTAGCGGTCGACCTCCCAGCTCGTCACCTGCATGCGGTACTCGTCCCACTCCTCGGTCTTGGCCTCCACGAAGCGCTCCAGGACGTGCTCACCGAGTGCCTCGCTGATCACGGCATCGGCCTGCAGCTCGGCCACCGCCTCGGTCAGCGTGCCGGGCAGCTGCGCGATCTTGCGGCTGGCCAGCTTGGCGGCATCGAGGTGGTAGAGGTTCTCCTCGACCGGCTCCGGCGGCGTGAGCTTGCGCTCGATGCCGTCCATCCCGGCCGCCAGCATGCAGGCGAAGGCCAGGTACGGGTTGGTCGACGGGTCCGGGCAGCGCAGCTCGATGCGGGTCGAGTTCAGCTGGCCCTTGCTGATCTGCGGGATCCGGATCAGGGCGGAGCGGTTGATCCTGGCCCAGCCGATGTAGACCGGCGCCTCGTAGCCGGGGACCAGGCGCTTGTAGCTGTTCACGAGCGGCGCCAGCACGGCGATCATGCCCCGCGCGTGCTCCAGCGTGCCGGCGATGTAGCTGCGCGCGGTTGCCGACAGCCCGTAGCTGTCCTTCTCGTCGGCGAAGGCGTTGCGGGCCTTCTTGACGTCCCACAGGCTCTGGTGGGTATGCATGCCGGAACCGTTGATGCCGAAGAACGGCTTGGGCATGAAGGTGGCGTACAGCCCCTGCCGGGCGGCGACCGCCTTGAGGGTCATCTTGAACGTCACCGCGTTGTCTGCCGTGCGGAGGGCATCGGCGTACTCGAAGTCGATCTCATGCTGGCCGGTGGCGACCTCGTGGTGCGCCGTCTCGACCTTGATCCCGAACGCCTCGAGGTCGT
>JBKOZM010000044.1:0-3382 GCA_046725855.1 Chloroflexota bacterium
GCGCAGGAGGGCACCTTCAGCTGGGCGGGTCGGACGCTCACCTTCACGCCGTCCGAACGGCTGCCGCTCGAGACCGAATTCACGGTCCGCATCTTGGCCGACGTGCGGGACCTGGCGGGCAATGCGATGGTCGAGGAGCCGAACCCCTTCGCCTTCGAGACGGTCGGCCATCCAACCGTGGTCAGCAGCCAGCCCGAGAACGGCGCGCAGGACGTGCCGCTCGAGTCGTCGATCGTGCTCGAGTTCTCGACCCTGATGGACACCGCCTCGGTCGAGGCAGCGCTCGAGATCGAGCCGGCGGTCGAGCTGACCGCCACCTGGAGCGAGGAGCAGCTGACCCTGACCCCGACGCGTCCATTCGTGGAGGGCCAGCGCTACACCCTTCGGATCGCCACCGGCGCCCGCGACGGGGCGGGGACGCCGCTGGACCGGCCATATCGGCTCGTCTTCCGCGCCGCCCACTCAGGTCTGGAGGCTCTGCGCCTTGTCCCGAGCGACGGGGTCGAGGGTATCGCCATCAACTCGCCGATCGCCATTCTCTTCGATCGTGAGCTCGATCCCGACAGCCTGGACGGCGGCCTGCTGCGCTTCAGCCCGGCCGTGACCGGGTCGCTGGAGGTGACGGCCCCTCCCGGCGCAGAGGGGCTGCGCGACCCTACGCAGAGGGTCCTCCGCTTCCAGCCATCCTCCCCGCTCCAGCCGAACACGACCTACGAGGTCAGCCTGGCGGCCGGCGTCCTGGGCGCCGATGGATCGCAGCTGGCGACGCCGCTTGCCTGGCGCTTCACCACCGGCGCTCCGCTCGCCACGCTCGGCAACCAGGTCGTCTTCCTGACCGATCGGGCTGGGATCGCCAACCTGTGGAGCATGAATCCGGACGGCACCGGGCAGCGCCAGCTGTCGGCCGAGCTCTCGCCGGTGACCACGTATGCGGTGTCGCCGGACGGGCGCACCTTCGTGGTCGGCGATGGCGCGGTGCTCGTCCAGCAGGACGCTGACGGCGACAATCGGCGGCTGCTGACCGGCGCCGGCCTGCTGGAATTCGATCCGGCCTACGCGCCCGACGGCTCCGAGTTGGCCTTCGGTCGGGCGGACGCTGAGACGGGTGGTGGGCTCGGCCTGTGGACGCGGCCGGCCGGCGGTGGTGACGCCCAGCGCATCCAGCTCCCCGATGAGCTTACGGCCAGCCCCACTCCCACGCCGACGGCAGAGCCCTCGTCAACGGGCCTGGAGCGTGACCAGATCCTGCGCGCGCCTCGCTACTCGCCGGACGGGGCAGCGATCGCCTTCGTGGACGTCTCCGGCAGGGTGGGGGTCGTGGAGCTCCCCGGCGGCCGGCTCACGACCGCGCCGTTCGCGGCCGCCTCCCCGCCGAGCTGGCTGGACGACTCGACCGGCATTCTGCTCAGCGGGCTGCGGCCGGGTCTCGGCGTCATCCGGCAGCCTGCGGCGGGCGCGCCGCTGCCGGAGCTCGATCCTGCGGCGCTGGGCCTGACCGAGACACAGCTGGGTCGCCTGCAGGTGGGTCAGCTCGACCGCGGTGCGGCCTCCGTCCAGGTGGCCCGCTCCGGTGGAGCCGCCCGGCCGGCGACGGGCGCCGACGGCCGCTACCTGTACGTGGTGGTCGATCCGGAGAGCGCCGAGGCCGGTGGCGCACTGCGGCTGACCACCCCCGGCGGCACGGCCAGCTCCGCGCTCCTCGGGGACGGTGGGGCGCCGGTCTCGTCGGCGACCTTCGGCCCCGAGCAAGGGGCGATCGTGGCCGCGCGGGTCGGTGACGGGATCTGGCTGGTGGACGTCGAATCGAGGAGCGGCGAGCAGCTGGCCGACGACGGCTGGCAGCCGCGTTGGCTGCCGTAACCCGGCCGCTCCGCCGCCGCCCGGCGGTTGACCCGTCCGCGCGCGGCGGGCTACGATACGGCCCGCTTCGCTGGCGGGCGCCTGCTGCGCAACCCCGCTGGCGATTTCCGTGTGTCAGACCTGTCCAGCCCGGTTCCAGTGTGCCCTGGCTCGGTGCGCGCAGGCCCGTGGCAATCCATTCGGAGGATTCATGGAGCTCCAGCCGATCACCTGGGTGATCCCGCTCGCCGGCCTGGCGGCCGTGGCCTTCGCCCTCTACCTCGCACGAGATGTCCTCCAGCGTGACCCCGGCACGGAGGCCATGCAGGAAATCGGCGGCATGATCTTCGAGGGGGCGGTCGCCTTCATCAGGCGCCAGTACCAGACGATCGCCCTGCTGGCGGTCGGCGGCGCGGTGGTCATCGGCGGGGTGATCACGGTTGTCGAGGGCCCGAGCGTGGCCGACACCCCGATCAACGGCTTTGACCTCGGCTGGCGGACGGGGGTCGCCTTCCTGGTGGGTGCGGCGTGCTCCATGGCATCGGGCATCATCGGCATGTACATCAGCGTCAAGTCGAACGTGCGGACGGCGGCAGCCGCCCAGCACAGCCTGGTGGGCGCCGTGCAGACCGCCATGCGCGGCGGGGCGGTGTCCGGCTTCCTGGTGGTCGCGCTCTCCCTGCTGGGCGTCTACGCCATCTTCGCCGCCTTTGGCGGCTTCGGCGCCGACACGCTTCGCTACGCGCCGTTCCTGATCGTCGGCTTTGGCTTCGGCGCCAGCTTCGTGGCCCTCTTCGCGCAGCTGGGCGGCGGGATCTACACCAAGGCCGCCGACGTCGGCTCGGACCTGGTCGGCAAGATCGAGGCAGGCATCCCGGAGGACGACCCACGCAACGCTGCGGTGGTGGCCGACCTGGTGGGCGACAACGTGGGCGACTGCGCCGGCCGTGGCGCCGACCTGTTCGAGTCGACCGCAGCCGAGAACATCGGCGCCATGATCCTGGGCGTCGCCGTCTACCTGCTGGCGGTCCAGGCGAACTGGCCGCACCCGGAGAGCTGGATCTTCTTCCCGCTGGTGGTGCGCGCATTTGGCCTGCTGGCCACCATCGTCGCCATCTTCTTCGTCCGCGGCCGCGAGGACGAGAACCCCATGAACATGCTGAACCGCGGCTACTGGGTAACGACCATCCTGTCGGTCGGCGGGCTGGCACTCACGACCTCGGTGCTCATGAACACCGGCAGCGACAACCCCGGCGCCAACGGCATCGCCAGCTGGGTCTGGTTCCTGGGCTGTGGCGTGGTGGGCCTGCTGACCAGCGTCGCGTTCGTATACATCACGCAGTACTACACCTCCGGCAGCTGGCGTCCGGTCAAGGAGATCGCCGAGGCCTCGAAGACGGGGCCGGCCACGAACATCATCAGCGGCACGGCGGTCGGCTTCGAGACGACGGCGGTGACCGCCATCACCATCGGCATCGCGCTGCTGGCCAGCTTCTGGCTCGGCGAGCAGGCCTTCGCCAACCTGGCCGGCTTCGAAGGGCGG
>JBKOZM010000045.1:0-2862 GCA_046725855.1 Chloroflexota bacterium
GCGAGCACCATCACGTTGCCGTCGTCGCCCGCATAGTGCTCGGCCATGAGCTTGCTCAGCCAGCCGTAGTCGCGCTCGTGGGCGGCCTTCCACGGCTGGCGCTCACGCAAGGCCGGGTCGGCCTCGGCCATCTCGACAAGCCGACGCAGGATGAAGTCGAGCTGGATCGGCATCGGCTTCTCGCACCACAGCGTGCCGTCGTTGTCAAACACGGCCAGACGATCCTCGACCGGCACCGACTTGGACCCGTCCGCACCGCAGACGCGTGAGACGAAGTCGAGGATCGCCTGCTTGGCCGGGCCTTCGCGCCAGCTTCTCAGCTCGCTTGCGACCCGCGGGGAGTCCTTCTCTGTCGCGGCCATGGCCCGGCCTCCTATTCGCGCGACATCATGGCGACGGCTTCGCGCTCGAGGTCGACGTAGGGGTCGCCGCTGACGTCGATGGCGACGCGGTTGATGGTGCCGCCGGTGAACGCGAAGGGGGCCGTACCGGGGTAGTCCTGGGTGACCGGGTCGCTGCTGTCGCGTCCGACGCAGAGGCCTTCGCCGCCGATCGAGAACTTGCCCGGCTGGGTCTTGATGCGGCCCTCGCCGACCTTCACGTCGCCGTGGAAGAGCGACAGCATGCCGACGGCCACGCCGGGCGGGTCCTCGCCCTCCTTCTCGAACGCGGCGGACAAGATCAGCTGCTCGCCGGTCGGTAGCTGCTGGTCGGAGACGATCTTCTGTTCGACCCTGCCAACGAAGCTGTTGACGTAGTGCAGGCGATTGGCCTTGATGTAGAGGGCGTGCCCGCCGAAGCGCGAGCCGTGCGCGAACAGGACGCCCTCGGCCCCAGGCGCGGGAATGTCGACGAGCGCGCCGATGGCGAAGGAGCGGTTGCGGATGTTGACCGCCTGCGACTCGGGCACGTCGGCGACGCCGGGGTAGTAGACGTAGCGGTCGCGCGCCGGCGAAAGCATCGGTCGCGGCGTGGCGAGGAGCTCCAGCGCGCCGCGGTCGTCGAGCGGGAACGCGCCGTTGGCGCCGGCTTCGGCGTACCACAGGTTGATCAGTTCCTGCAGGCGCTCGGGCTCTTCGGCGGCGAGGTCGTGCAGCTCGGAGCGGTCGACGTCGACGTGGTAGAGCTCCCAGGTGTCCTTTCCGAACTGGCTCCAGCCGCTGAGGGTGGGGTGGGTGGTGACGGCCTTATAGCCGTCGTGCCAGATGCTGCGCGAGCCGAGCATCGAGTAGAACTGGGTCGCGCGGGCGCTGGGCAGCGGCGCGGCGTCGAAGCTGTAGCGCATGCTGACGCCGTCGAAGTGGCTCTGGGCGTGCCCGCCGATCGTCTCGGGCGGCTCGACGCCGAGCGCGTCGAGGATCGTCGGAACGAGATCGATCGCGTGGTGGTACTGCTCGCGGATCTCGCCCTTGGCCTCGATGCCCGCCGGCCACGAGATGATGCACGGGTCGGTCGTGCCGCCGTTGAACTCGTAGCGCTTCCACATCTTGAACGGCGCGTTGAACGCCATCGCCCAGCCGTTGGGATAGTGGTTGTAGGTCTTGGGACCGCCCAGCTCGTCGAGCATCGCGAGGTTCTCTGCGATGTCGTCCGGGATGCCGTTGGCGACCAGGCACTCGTTGACCGATCCGTTCGGGCCGCCCTCGCCGCTGGCGCCGTTGTCGGAGACGAGGATGACCATCGTGTTCTCGCGCTGGCCGGTCTCTTCCAGGTAGTCGAGCAGCCGTCCGATCTGCTCGTCGGTGTGGCCCAGGAAGCCCGCGTAGACCTCCGCCATGCGGCTGAACAGTCGCTGCTCCTCCGCTGACAGCGAGTCCCACGGCCGCGTGTAGTCCAGCGCGGGGAACGGCTCGCCGTCGGGCCCGGTGCGAGTCTCGGGCGTACCGATCGGGTTCAGCGGCGGCAGCTCGGTGGACGCGGGGACGATCCCCAGTTGCTTCTGCCGCGCGAGCGTCTGCTCGCGCAGCGCCTCGTAGCCCATGTCGAAGCGGCCCTTGAAGCGGTCGATCCACTCCCTGGGGGCGTGGTGCGGGGCGTGGCAGGCGCCCGGGGCGTAGTAGAGGAAGAACGGCTTCTCAGGCGCCAGCACCTTGGCGTCCTTGATGAACTCCAGCGCCTTGTCGGTGAGATCCTCGGTCAGGTGGTAACCCTCCTCGGGGGAGCGCGGCGGGTCGACGGGATGACTGTCGTAGACCAGCTCGGGATACCACTGGTTGGTCTCCGCCCCGAGGAACCCGTAGAAGCGCTCGAAGCCCCGGCCCGTCGGCCAGTTACGGCGCGTCGAGGCGAGGTTCATCTCGGCCTCCGGACACAGATGCCACTTGCCGACCATGTACGTATTCCATCCCCGGGCGCCGAGGATCTCCTGGATCTGGCCGTTCTCGGGCGGGATCACGCCGTTGGCGTTCGGGAAGCCGCTCGCGCACTCCGTGATGCACGCCATGCCGTTCCGGGTGTGGTTGCGCCCGGTCAGCAGGCACGAGCGGGTCGGCGAGCACAGCGCCGTCGTGTGCCACTGCGTGTAGCGCACACCGTCGCCGACGATCCGATCGATGTTCGGCGTCTCGACCGGCCCGCCATAACACGCCATCGCCGAGAACCCGACGTCGTCGAGCACGGCATACACCACGTTCGGCGCGCCTTCGGGCGCCTTCGGCGGCTCGAACGGCGACCAATCCGGCGCCGAGTCGCGGATATCGACACCGATCTTGCCCTTGAACGGCCGGCTCATCATGCGCTCCTTTTGAGATCGGCCGCGATTCCGGGGGCGCGGCAGAGCACGGCCCGGCGGCCGCACCGGACACTCATCGATACCGCCGTGCCGAGCATCACCTCGATCGGATGAATCACCCGGTTCGGGGG
>JBKOZM010000046.1:0-3965 GCA_046725855.1 Chloroflexota bacterium
GCGGTGATCGACGCCTGCGTCTCCTGCAGAGGCGCGACCCCCTGTGCCAGGACGATGTCGAGGTGGTCGCCGACCTGCACCAGGAAGTTGAGGCCGGTGACCCGGTCCACCTGGAAGGCAATCGCCTTCTCGCCGGGCAGCAGCTGGCATTCGATGCAGACGTTCCCGATCTGGCCGAGCCCAAGGGCATCCTTCGGCACCTGCGAGCCTTCGGGGATGGCGTAGATCGCGCGCTGGCCGCTGACCTGCGTCTCGCTGCCGAACGCTTGTCCAACGACGTCGCCGGGATCGACCTCGGCGACCTCGACCTTATCGGGGGTGACTTCTTCACCGATGTCGATCGGCTCGGTCGCCACCAGGACCTTGGTCTTGAGCGTTTCCCGCTCTCCGGGCCCACCCGCGGTGTTGAGAAGAATCACGATTCCAACGAAGGCCAGGACGGCGAGCAGCACCCCGACCAGGATGACCAGACGATTGGATCGCTTCACAGATGTTCCCCTTCAACTCCGAATGAATGGGCTCGAATGAGGTCGCGAAATATGCAGTGGTGTTGTGACTGCGGTCAACAGTCTAGGGTCGGCATGCAACCCGAATCGACTGGACTTGTGGCCTAGCCGACGGCTGGTACTGCCGGCGGCGGCAGTCGAAGCGCCTGGCCTGAAAACGTGAGGTGCCCCCGCCGCGAACGGCGGGGGCACCCCGTCGGTAGACAAGTGCCGCAGACTAGGCCTGCTGCAGGTTCTCGCCGACGTTCTGGAAGATCTGGCTGACGATCGGGCCGAGGAAGATGAGGGCCACGATCACGATGATCGCGATGAGGGCCAAAAGCAGACCGTACTCGACGAGCGTCTGGCCATCCTCATCCTCGCGGCGGAAGCGGGCAAGAAGAGTGCTGATGAACTGAAGCATTCCTTCGCGATACCTCCTTTCCTTGGAGATTTGCCTCGGCAGCGTAGGGAACGTATCGCGGCATGAACATGACCCGATCGTCCCAGGCAGCCGGGGCCGGAGGCGTACCTTCTAGCACGCATGTTCATTTGTCAATAGGACCGCGCCTCCCTTCAAAGTTCAGGTCAGCAATATCGCTGCCAGCGATCAATGCGCGCCGATCCGGCCCTTCCGGCGCCCTGCAGTCGCCCACAGCGGTCAGGCCGCGCAGGAGGAGGCTCATCGGCTCCGATAGATCGCCACTGGCGATATTCAGGGGACGCGCCCGAATCCGGGAATAGCGAGGGAGCCGTGCCTGCTGCGACACGGCTCCCACACCGGAGGAGGAGACCCGAGGCTTCCCGGCTCGCGAACCGTTCCGCCTCGCGGAGATGAACGTCATCGGAGATACCTGCGATGACGTGGGCCGAAGGCTACGGCCTCGTCACGAGGGCGACCATGGCACGACCGTACCAGCGAGGAGGGGACCTCCGGCGGCCGCCAGTTGGCGGCGCGCCGGCATCGGTCAGTCCTCCGGGATCTTGATCCAGCCCTGGCGCATGGCGTAGACGACCGCCTGCGTCCGGTCATTGACCGACAGCTTGCGGAGGATGGAGCTCATGTGGTTCTTGACCGTCTGCTCGCTGATCGACAGCGCGTAGGCGACCTGCTTGTTGGTCATGCCCTGGGCGATGTTGTCCAGGATCTCGACCTCGCGCGGCGAGAGGGGCGCGAAGATCGGCTGCGCCTCAGCGCCGTACACCGCCAGCTCGCGGAACTCCTTGAGGACGCGCGAGGCAACGGCCGGCTTGCTGAAGACCTTGTCGTTGATCAGGTACTCGCCGGACCGCACCCGCCGGATGATGGCGATCAGGTCGGTCGGGTCGATGTCCTTGAGGACGTAGGCGGCGGCACCGGCCTTGATGGCGTCGAATAGCTGGTCCTCGTCGTCATTCGGGGCCAGCACGATGATGCCGGTGTGCGGCAGCTCGCGCTTGATGCGCTGCGTGGTCTCGATCCCGTTCGGAGCCGGCAGCGACAGGTCCATGAGGATGACGTCAGGCGTCAGCTCCTCGACGGTGGCGATTGCCTCGCGGCCGCTACCGGCCTCGCCGACGACCTCCATGTCCGGCTCCAGCTCGAGGATGTTGCGGACGCCACGTCGGAACAGGGTATGCCCGTCGACGATGACGATCCGCGTCTTCGCTCCCTGTGCGCGTCGGTCGCCGCCTCGGCGACGCTCCTGCGCCTCCGTCTTGGTCTCCTGCGCCTCGGTCTTGGTCTCCTGCACGGTCGCCTCCTTGGCGGGCATGGTACCGGTTGTCATCGGTCGTTCCTCGCTTCCTTCTGCTGGGTCGTGCTTGTCGGCTACTCGGTCGTCGGGCTCAGCTGGCTCGTGGGAGACGCAGCAGGATTCGCGTGCCCTCTCCCTGGCGAGACTCGATGTGGACGGTGGAACCCATCAGCTCCGCGCGCTCGCGCATGAAGTGCAGCCCGAAGTTGCGGGTGGCGCCGGACGCAAGGCGCATGACGTCGAAGCCGCGTCCGTTGTCGGAGATGACGAGGTTGTCGGACTCGAGACCGATGCGGACCTCGCTGGCCGCGGCGTGCTTGCGCACGTTCTGGAGCGCCTCCTGGACGATGCGCAGGACCGATGCCTTGGCATCTGGCGCCAGGCCGGCGTCGATGCCGTCGACCGCAACGTCGACCACGATCCCGTGGCGGGCGCCAAAGTCGGCTCCCTGGTCGGCGATGGCCTGGGCCAGGCCGACGTCGACGGCCGGCGGTCGCAGGTCGGCGATGAAGCCGCGCACCTCGTCCAGCCCGTCCCGCAGCATGGTGCGTAGGAAGGCGAGCTCGGCGCGGGCGGTGGCCGGCTCGTCGTCGATGACCCGGTCCAGGTATTCGACCTGGAAGATGGAGTTGGTCAGGACCTGGGCAGGCCCGTCGTGGATCTCTTCGGCCAGCCGCTGCCGCTCGCCCTCCTGCGCCTGGATGATGCGCAGCGAGAGGGCGGCCGGCGACTGGTCGGCATCGGAAAGGCTCGGCTCGGTCGGTTGTGCCTCGGTGCTGGCCAGGTAGCTGGTGATCAGCTCCAGCTGGCGGGCCGCGACGTCAAGCCGCTTCAGGCGCGCCTGCAGCTCGGCCAGCTCGCGCATGAGGTGCTCGTGCTGGGCCCGTAGCCCGTCCACGGCGGGCGCTGAGCCCGATGCCACCAGCCGTGGGCCGTCGAGGCGAGATCGCATCTGGACCCACGCCTCGAGCCGCTCGCGGTAGAGCGCGCGGTAGCGCTCGGAAAGCTCGCGCACGCGCCGGGCGTCGCGGCGGACGCTCTGCGTCGCCTGCGACTGGATGCGGTCGAAGTTGATGGCCGGTGCGCCGGCCTCGGCGGCCTTGGTCAAGCTGGCTCCTGGCGGGAGTACCGGGTCCGATCTAGTACCGGACCTCGCGCCCATGCTGGCCGGGTCATGTGCGCAGGGTCAACAGTACTAAGGGCACCGGAAGTACTACCGCCGCCAGCCCGGGGTCCGTGCCGTAGGATGCCGCCGATGCCATCGAGACCTCGCCTGGTAGCCACCGCCGCGGCGTGGTCGGCTCTGGGCCTGGGTGCGCTGGCCGCGGGCTTCTCCCTGCCCATCGACGACTTCTGGCTCTCACTTCGCTCGGCGGATGCGATCCGTGCCGGAGCGGACCTCGGGCGCGCCATCGACCTGACCTGGACGCCCATGCTGGCCGGCGCCATCAACCCGCAATGGGCGGCGCAGCTCCTGCTGGACGGGCCCGGCGGACTCGGCTGGGCGCTGGCCGTCAACGCCGGGCTCATCGGTGTCGGCCTCGGCCTCACCGCCGGACCGGTCCGACGACGGGCAGGACCGGCGGCCACCGCCGTCGCCATGCTGCTGGTGATCGGCGTGCTCGCTCCGCACCTACTCGCCCGCGCGGCCTCGTTCTCGATCGCCCTGCTGCCGGCACTCCTCCTGCTCCTCGACCGGCGGCCGGCGCGGCCCTGGCTGCCGCTGGCCGTGGCCGTCCTGATT
>JBKOZM010000047.1:0-10203 GCA_046725855.1 Chloroflexota bacterium
CTACTCGTACGTCGTGGTGGACAACCATCCCGGCTACGACGACCGCACCATGGCAATGCTCACCCTGTCCAGCGAGATCCTCCTGGTCGTGACACCCGAAGTGGGCGCGCTGCGCAACAGCTCGCAGTTCCTGGACCTGGCCCGCCAGGTCGGGCTGGGCGACATCATCCGCGTCGTGGTGAATCGCGCCAACCATGGCATTCGGACGGCGGACATCGAGCAGGTCCTGGGCCTGCCGGTCAGCGCCACCATCGTGTCGAACGGTCCGCGCGCGGTCATTGCCTCGAACGAGGGCACGCCGGTCATCACCAAGTTCCCACGCGACAAGATCGCCACCGACCTGCACAACGTCGCTCGCCTCATCACTGCCGGCGCAACCGTCGCGGCGGCTCCCGACGGCCGTCGCCCCTGGTGGGCATCCTTGGTCTCGCGAACCTCGAACGCCTGACCCGTCCGGGCACGATTGCGTGCCCCGATGGCGCCTGCCATCATGCGGGCCGCGTGCCGACCTATGACTACCAGTGCCGCAGCTGCGGCACGGTTACCGAGGTGATCCACTCCATGCTCGAGGACGGGCCAACCGTCTGCGAGCGATGCGGTGGCGAGCTCCGTCGTGTCCTGCACCCGACCGGGATCATCTTTCGCGGGAGCGGCTTCTACAAGACGGACTCGCGATCAACCGCGGGCGGCAAACCCGCTGCCACACCGCCGGCGGCTACTACGTCAGGCGACGGTTCCGGGCCGGCGACGGGCGATTCTGGGGCGAAGGGCGAGGGCGGCAAAGGATCGTCCGCGCCATCGAGCGCGTCCGCCGGCACTTCGGCCGGAGACGGGGACTAGGCGGAGCGAGCCTGCCGGGTGCCGCAGCGGCGGCAGAAGCGTGCCGAGGCCGAAAGCGACAGCCCGCAGTCAGCGCACTCCTGCACCCCCACGTGGCTGATGGCACCAGCAACCTCACGGGCTGACGCCTCCCAGAAGGACCCACGTGCGGCCAGCTCCACGGGATGGACCGGCGCGCCGCTCGAGCGGTAGGGGAGAACGTTTCCGCGATCCGGCCCAACCGCGCCCTCGCCGGGATCGCCCAGGCCGAGCATGTCGAGCTGCGCGCGCCGGGCGGCCATGGCTGTGTCATCGGCTGCGGCGGCGACCAGCTCCTCCGGCGCCGTGGCGGGCGCTGGTGACGGCCTCGGCAGGCGGAGGATCGTCTCGCTGACGGGACGGATGGGCTGCGGGGGTGCCGTCCTGGGCTTCGCTTCGGGCTCGGGCTCGACCTCGGGCTCGGCCTCGGCGGCCACCGGCTCCGGCTCGGATACGGGCTCCGGCTCGGGCTCGACCTCGGCGGCCACCGGCTCTGGCTCGGGCTCGGCCTTGGCGGCCACCGGCTCCGGCTCGGGCTCGACCTCGGCGGCCACCGGCTCCGGCTCAGAGACGGGCTCCGGCTCGGCCTCGAACAGGGGATGCACGAGGGGCTCGGGCTCGGCCTCAACGACGAGGTCCGGTTCCCAGGCGAGGACAGGCGGCACGGTGGGAGCCGGCTCAGCCTGCTCGGTCTCCAGGAACGGCACGCCGGCGCCGGCGGGCGGCGCGGGTGGCGACTCCGCCTCGGCCAACGT
Source organism: Chloroflexota bacterium (assembly GCA_046725855.1). Classification (GTDB taxonomy): domain Bacteria; phylum Chloroflexota; class Limnocylindria; order QHBO01; family QHBO01; genus DASQFY01. The sequence continues at coordinate 1,614 of JBKOZM010000047.1, forward strand.
GGCCAGCTCGGCGTCAGGCCATTGAACCCCGGGATAGCCGTTTCCGCCGGCCGCGCTCAGGTCGGCGGTGGGCCACGTCTCGACCTCGAGGCGACGCTGGGCGTCTGCCTCGGCCAGGTCGGCCGCGGCAAGCTCCGGATGCTGAGCCTGGAACGTGGCCTCGAACTGCTCCAGGAGATCATCGGTCCCGGCGATGGGCTCGCAGTTGCGACAGCGGCCCGCGTCGTCATTCCAGCAGTTCCTGCAGGTGTACTGGCGGCAGTTGATACAGAAGTTGAACGACTCGTGGAAGGCCTCCAGCTGCTGTGATGCGAGGGCCTCCTCCTCGGAACGGATCCCGTCCTGCAGCGAGTCGCCGAGAGCCTCCTGGCTCATGATGTAGTTCTTCAGCCCGGAGAAGAGACCGCGCGTCTTGCGGAGCGCGTTCAGCTCCGTCGGGGCGGCGAACTCGTAGCGAGTGCCGCACCGTTCGCAGAAGGATTCGGTGAGCGCTTCGGGCATGTTGAAAAGCAGGTCCCCATTGGGCAGCCGTCAGGGAGCGCCAGTATAGCGACGCGCCCCACGCGGTCCGAATGGGAGTATTCGTGCCCGGGAGGCCGACGTTGGTACTCCGCCGCATGCCTGAACGAGCGTGGGCGCGGCCCATGCTAGGATCGGCCGATGGGCATCCTGGCGCGGCTCGAGGCGTTCTTCGAGCGGCTCTTCGAGGCGCCGGCCGGACGCCTGGGGGCGAAGCTCCAGCCGGTGTCGCTGGCCAAGCGCATCGAGAGGGCGATGGATACCAGCAAGTCGTTTCGGGCCGATGGCGTGATCGTCCCGAACCAGTACGACCTCCATATCCACCCGACCGATTACGCCGGCTTCGAGTCCTATCGCGGCTCGCTGGAAGACGACCTCGCCCACGGCGTCCTGTCGCGGGCGCGCCATGAGCGCTACAGCCTGGTGGCACGGCCGCGGGTGCGGATCCTGGCCGATCCGTCGGTGGCGCGGGGCGACGTCCAGGTGGCGGCCAACGTCGTCGACGACGCCGGCGAGCGGGTCCTTGGGGAGGAGCCGCTGGCGGGCTCGGACACCATGGTCTTCCCGCGAGCCGGCCATGCCGTCGCCGCGCCGGACTCCACACGCCGTGCCTACCTGCTGGTCTGCACCGACGGGGCTCCGCCCGTCCAGTTCGACCTGGGGAGCGCGCTGATCAGCGTCGGGCGCGCGAGTGACAACGACGTCATCGTCGACGATCCGCTGGTGAGCCGGCATCACTGCCAGCTCAAGCTGCAGCACGGCGCGTACAGCTTCGCGGACCTGGGCAGCCGAAACGGTTCGTTCGTGAACGGCGAGCCGGTCAGCGAGATCGCGCTCGGCCCCGGCGACGTGATTCGGATCGGCTCAACGGAGATCGAGTTCCAGGTTCGCGGATGACCGGCGAGATCCTGCGGATCCTGCTGCTCGTCCTCCAGCTCAGCTTCCTGGCGCTGCTCTACCTGATCCTCTTCGGTTTCGCGCGCTCCCTGCTGCGCGACCTGCGCAGCGCCGAGCGGGCGCAGGCCGCCAGCCAGGCGGGCATCGGTCGCCTCTCAGTGCTCGAGTCGCCGGAGGACGAGCCGCCGGTGGGGCGCGCGATCGCGCTGGGCCCAATCAACTCGCTCGGCCGCAACGTGAACAACACGATCTACGTCGAGGATGACTTCGTCAGCGCCAACCACGCCATGCTCACGTTCAGGGGGCGCAGCTGGTTCATCGAGGACCAGGGCAGCACGAACGGAACGTACGTGAACGGGCACCGCATCGACCGGCCGGTGGCCCTCTCGTATGGCGACGAGCTCACCGTTGGTCGGGTCAGGATGCGACTTGAGCGCTAGCCCAGCAGCCGGCCTGCGGCGCGTGGCATGGCGCGCGCCCGAGTTGCGCATGCTGCTGCCCCTGCTCATCCTGGTGCCGCTTGGGTTCGCGGTGACGCACATCGCGCAGACCGGCGAGGCGGCGGCTGGACCGATGGGCATCCCGATCGTGTACCTGGCGCTCATGCTCGGGGCGCACGCGATCATGGTGGCGGCCGGCCACCGCGGGGATCCGCTGCTGTTGCCGCTGGTGGCCACGATCGGCGGCATCGGCCTCATCATGCTCAACCGGCTGGCGCCGGACGTCGGCGAGACCGCCGCGTTCGGGCTTGACCTCGGCGTCGCCCAGACCCAGTTGCTGTGGTTCGGGGTGGGCGTGGCGGCCATGCTGGCGGTGGCGCTCGGCTTCCGCAACGACGGCCTGCTGCGCCACTACAAATACACCTGGGCGATCGCCGGCGCGCTGCTGCTGGTCCTCACCTTCCTGTTCGGGCGTGAGGTGAACGGTGCCCGGCTCTGGATCTATCTGGGGCCGATCGGCTTTCAGCCGGGCGAGTTCCTCAAGATCGTGCTCGTCGTCTTCATCGCCGGGTACCTCGCCGAAAAGCGGACCCTGCTCCGTGATGCCAGCGCCCGGATCGGTCCGATCCGCATCCCACCGCTGCCCTACCTGCTGCCGATGCTGGCCATCTTCGTGATCGTGATGCTGGTCGTCATCTTCGGCAAGGACCTGGGCACCGCCCTCCTCTTCTACGGCATCTTCCTGACGATGCTCTTCGTGGCCACCGGCCGCCGCAGCTACGTCCTCATTGGGCTGTTGCTGTTCGTTGCCGGCTCGTACGTGGCCTACCGCCTCTTCGACCACGTGGCGCGGCGCATCGACGCCTGGATCGACCCATTCGCCGACCCGAGCGGGGTCGGCTACCAGACCGTCCAGTCGCTCTACGCCTTCGGGCGCGGCGGCCTGTTCGGCGAAGGGCTGGGCCAGGGACTGCTGCCCACGGCCGGCGGACGCTTCTTCGGCGTCGAGACCGATTTCATCTTCGCGGTGACCGCCGAGGAGCTGGGCGTGATCGGGGCATTCGCGCTGCTGGCCCTCACCGTGGCGCTCATCTTCCGCGGGCTGCGGGTGGCGATCCTGGCCCGAGACGACTTCAGCGCCATGCTGGCGGTGGGACTGACCACCAGCCTTGGGCTGCAGACCCTCATCATCGTGGCCGGCGTGCTCAAGCTGATCCCGCTCACCGGGATCACCTTCCCGTTCGTGAGCTATGGCGGATCGAGCCTGCTGGCGAGCTTCGTGGTGGTCGGCCTGCTCCTGTCGATCAGCCACCGCTCCACGCTTGCGGCCGAGGCCGAGGCTCGGAGCGCATGATCGCGACCAACATTCGGCGCCTGGCGCTCTACCTGGTGCTGGCCTTCGCCGTCGTCTCCGTGGGCCTGTCGTGGTGGCAGATCGTCGACGCCCAGACCCTGGCCGCCCGCCCGGACAACCCCGAGGTGATCGCCGTCCACCGCAGCGCGCTGCGCGGGGCGATCTTCGACGCCAACGGCCAGCTGCTGGCCTCGAGCCAGGTCATCGACGGGATCAGCCGCCGCACGTACGTCGACACCGCCTTCAGCCACGTGATCGGCTACGCCAGCCTGCGCTTCGGCACCACCGGCGTCGAGCGGGAGTGGGACGACCTGCTCACCGGCCGCTCCGACCCGAACCCGCTGCGTGACCTGGTAAACGACATCCTGGCTCGCCAACCGCCGCCGGTGGACCTGACGCTCACCGTCGACCGACGGCTGCAGGACTTCGCGGCCGCGCAGCTCGGAGGTGACGTGGGGGCGGTGGTGGCCATCGACCCACGCACCGGGGCCATCCGGGCCATGACCTCCACCCCGACCTACGACGCGACGCCGATCTCCGGCGATCCCGCCACGGCGGCCGCGCCGATGGAGCAGATCAGTGCGCAGCCCACCCACCCGCTCGTCGACCGCGTCCGCCAGGGCCGCTATACCCCGGGCTCGATCCTGAAGATCCTCACCGCCTCGGCCGCGCTGGACAGCGGCACCATCACGCCGCAGACCACCTTCCCCGACCAGCCCCGCGAAGAGACGGAGGGGTACGTGGTCGAGGGCTTCCGGGTCCTGGAGCACGATCTGGGGTCGATCAGGCCAGCGCTGTGGCCCCTCTCGCCTGCGCTCCAGCTGTCGAGCAACATCTTCTTCGCCCACGTCGGCGTGGAGGTGGGTGGCGAGCGCTACCTCGAGTACGCGCAGCGGTTCGGGTTCTGCGCGCCGTTCGTGGTCGGACCGCAGGATCGCGGCCTGGCCGTCCTCCCGTCATACGTGACGGCCGTGGCCGAGGACGGTGGCTGCGCGCCGTTCGCCGATACCGCCGAGGTGGCGCAGGCGGCCTTCGGCCAGGGCCGGGTCAACGTCACCCCAATGCAGATGGCACTCCTGGCCGCGACGATCGCCAACGATGGAGTCACGCCCGCGCCCTACGTCGTGCGCGACGCGCGGACCCACGCCACCGATCCGGCGGGTGGGCCGAGCGAGGTGGTGCTGACCACGTATGGCGGCGCCGGAAGCCGTCGCGCCATCGGATCCGGTGCCGCCGCCCAGGTCCGCCAGGCGATGGTCGATGCCGTCCACGGCGAGATCGGGCGTCAGTACGCGGGCGCTGGATCGGTGGCGCTCTACGGGGTCAGCGGCGTGTCGACCGCGGGAAAGACGGGCACCGCCGAACGCGGGCCGGGCCTGCCGCCCCACTCGTGGTTCATCGGGTTCGCGCCGGCACAGGGCGGCGCCACGCCGGCGATCGCGGTGGCGGTCATCGTGGAGGGCGGCGGCAGCGGCTCCGGCCGGGCGGCGCCCATTGGCGGTGCCGTGATGGCCCAGTGGCTGAAGATCGTCGGCGCCGGGTGACGCGGAACCGCCAGCCCATCGGCTCCGTCTGAGCCAGGTCGGTCTGATCCAGTCTGTAACGAGCTGGGGTATTGTTCGGGGAGGCGTGTTCACGCTCAGCCCACCCGAGCGATGAGGAATTTCCAGGTGAAGAACGTCCAGGAGCTGGCCGAGCGCGTCATCGCCAACGTCGAGCGCGTCATCATCGGCAAGCACAGCGAGGTGCGGATGGCGCTCGTCGCGCTGCTCTGCGAGGGCCACATCCTGATCGAGGACGTGCCCGGCGTCGGCAAGACGATGCTGGCCAAGGCGATGAGCAAGAGCATCGGCTGCTCATTCAGGCGCATCCAGTTCACGCCGGACCTGCTGCCGTCCGACGTCACCGGACTCTCGATCTTCAACCAGAAGAGCCAGGAGTTCGAGTTCCGTCCCGGGCCGATCATGGCCCAGGTGGTGCTCGCCGACGAGATCAACCGCGCGACACCGAAGACGCAGAGCGCCCTGCTCGAGTGCATGGAGGAGCGACAGGCGACCATCGACGGCGTCACCTACCCGATGCCGTCGCCGTTCCTCGTCATCGCCACTCAGAACCCGATCGAGTACGAGGGCACCTTCGCCCTGCCCGAGGCGCAGCTCGATCGGTTCATGCTGCGCCTGCGGCTTGGCTATCCGAGGGCCATGGAGGAGATCGTCATCCTCGACGAGCAGAAGCGCCTCCATCCGATCGAGGAGCTGGGGCAGGTCCTCTCCCTGGAGGAGCTGCGGCAGATGCAGTCGGCGGTGAAGGAGATCTACGTCGACCAGTCGGTGGCCGAGTACATCGTCCGCCTCGTGACGGCGACGCGCGAGCACGCCGACATCTACCTCGGCGCCTCCCCCCGGGGCTCGATCAACCTGTACCGCTCCAGCCAGGCCCTGGCCGCCCTCGACGGTCGTGACTACGTGATCCCCGACGACGTCAAACACCTCGGCGTGGCGGTGCTGGCGCACCGCCTCATCGTGAAGAGCCAGGCATCGCTGCGCGAGGTCGACCCGGACTCGATCGTGCGTGAGGTGCTGTCCGAGGTGCCGATCGGCGAAGCGAGCGGCGCGGCCGCCGGCCCGCGGTAGCGCAGGAGGGCGTACCGTCATGGGCAGCCTGGCGAAGCAGCTGCGCTTCGTCTTCCTGGGCACCGTCCTGGTCGTCGCCGCCTTCAGCACCGGCCTGAGCTTCCTCTTCTTCCTCGTCTACCTGCTCGGCGGCCTGCTGCTGGTCTCCCGCTTCTACGTGCGTCGCGGGCTGGAGGGCCTGCGGGCCGGCTACCACGTCATCAATCCGCGGGCGCAGGTGGGTGAGGTGCTGCAGGCGATCTATCGGATCGACAACGACAGCCGCCTGGGCAAGCCCTGGGTGGAGCTGTGGAACGACTCCACCCTGCCGGCCCCGCTGCCCGGCCGGGCGATCGGCGTAGAGGCCGGCGACTCCCGGCAGTGGCTGGCCAAGGTCACGCTGCAGCGACGTGGCTCCTACCGGCTCGGTGCGCTGCGGGTGCGCACCGGAGATCCGTTCGGTCTCTTCTCGAGCGAGATGGTGGTGGGCCAGCCCACCTGGGTGGTCGTCTTCCCCAGGGTCTACACCCTGCCGCACTGGCGCCTGCCGCCCTCGCCGGTGGACGGCACCACGCCGTCCCGACGCCGCTTCGAGGCGGCCAGCCCGCTCGTGCGCGGCGTGCGGCCCTACGTCCATGGTGATGCCATCAACCGCATCCACTGGCTCTCGAGCGTGCGCCACGGAGAGCTGCACGTGAAGGAGTTCGACCTCGAGCAGGCCGCCGACCTGTGGATCGTGCTCGACCTCGAGCGGGCGGCGCACGCCGGCGCGGGTGAGACCGCCTCGGTCGAAACGGCGGTGAGTGTGGCGGCCTCGATCGCGCTGCGGACGCTGGCCGAGAACCGGGCGGTGGGCCTCACCGTGTCGTCTCGACGCCAGCAGCTGCTCACCCCCGACCGCGGGACGCGGGTGGAGCAGAAGATCCTGCACCTGCTGGCCAACGTGCAGGCCGACGGGTCGCAGCCGCTGGCCGAGATCCTGATGGGAACGCTCCTGCAGCTGCGCCGTGGGATGACGTTGTGCATCGTCACCGGCTCGACCGACCGGACCTGGATTCGCGCGCTCGCCTCATTGCGGCGGCGCGGCGTTGGAGTGGTGGTCGTGCTGCTCGACCGGGCCAGCTACGCCGGCCGCGACGACGACGACAGCCGTGCCCAGCTGGCCGCGGCACGGCACGGGCTGGCCGAGTACGGGGTGGCGCATTTCCTGATCCGCTCCGGTGACGACATCGGCGAGGCACTCGGGGGCGGCGGCGGCGTGCGGCGCGGGGATCGGGTCCGTGCCTGAGGCGCTGCGCACCTACCTGCGAACCTACCTGCGCCCACGCGAGGGCTGGTTGGCCCTCGGCCTGCTGCTGGTCATGGTCCTCACCCTGGGCTGGTCGGTGCAGCGAGCGGCGTGGCTGGAGAGGCTCGACTTCATCGTGCCAGTTGCGTTCTGCGCCGTCCTGCTCGGCGCACTGTTGGCGCTGACGCGTCTCAGCGTGGCCATCGTGGTGCCGATCGGCGCGGTGGTTGGGACCGCCATCGTGCTGTGGACCGTTGGCGGAGAGTACTTCCCGGGCCTCGAGCCGACCGCGCGCCTGGCAGCGCTGCGGGGCGAGGCGATCGACTGGACGCTGATCGTCATCGACCTCGGCTACGGGCCGCAGCTGACGCCATACGCCCTCGGCCTGGGCGTCCTCATCTGGGTCACCGGCTTCATCGCCGCCTACACGCTCTACCGGCACCATCGGGTGCTGGATGCCATCCTCCTGGTGGGCGCACTGCTGATCGCCAACATGGCCGCCAGCCTCACCGACCTGTTCGTCTACGTGGTCCTGTTCTCGATGGCCGCCCTGCTGCTGTGGCTGCGCGCCGCCCTCATCGGTCGCGAAGAAGGCTGGCAGCGCAGGCGCGTCAACGAGAACACCGATGTCCCGGCCGCGATCATGCGCAGCGGGATCCTCCTCATCGCGGGCAACATCATCCTGGCCTGGGTCCTGACGAGCGTCGCCGTGGCGGCCCCGCTGACCACCGTCTGGAACAACCTGGACGGGGTGTGGACCGAGATCCGCGACGATCTGGACGGGATCTTCGGGGGCCTCGCCGGTGGCGGGCCCTCGCGCTTCGACGGCACCGCCTTCCTGCCCAGCATGAAGATCTCCGGCGACTGGACCAGCAGCGACGAGCCGGTGCTGACCATCGCCGCCACTCGGGCCTACTACCTGCGCACCATCACCTACGACGTCTACACCGGGCGCGGTTGGGATCAGAGCGATCGAAGCGACCGAGCTGTCCCAGCCGACACGCCCATCGTCCCGGACGACTCCCCAGAGTGGCCGACGCAGCTCGATGCCTTCGCGCCGGAGACGGTGACGATCCAGATCGAGCATTCGGTCGGTCGCAACCTATTCACGCCCGGCTTTCCGATGGTCGCGAAGGCGCCCCTGGTCGTGGTCGAGAGCGGCGGCCAGCCATTCCTGAGCGAGCTGAAGGCAGCCTCACCGGTCGCACCCGGCGAGGGGTACCAGATCACCGCGCTCATCAGTCGGGCGACGGAGGCCCAGCTGCAGGCGGCAGGGCAGAACTATCCGGACTCGATCCGCGAGTTCTACCTGGGGACCGATGGCGTGACGGCGCAGACGATCAGCCTGGCGGAGCAGATCGTGGTGGACGCGGATGCCACGACGCCCTACGACAAGGCCAAGGCGCTGGCCGAGTTCCTGCGCGTGAAGGGACCGGGATTCCGCTACTCGGTCCATGCCCCCACCCCGTCAGATCCGAAC
>JBKOZM010000048.1:0-6335 GCA_046725855.1 Chloroflexota bacterium
TCACCGCTGAGCGCCGCCGCCGAGATTCACACGCCGCTGCTGATGCTCCAGGCGGAAGAGGATCGGATCTGCCCGGCCGCGGACAACGAGCAGCTGTTCACGGCGCTCAAGGTGCTCGGCCGCGAGGTCGAGTACGTGCTCTACCCAGAGGAGCACCACGAGATGAAGAACGATGGCCGCCCGGATCGGCGTATCGACCGCATGGAGCGGACGCTGGCCTGGTTCGACCGATGGCTGGGGACCGGGCCCGGATCAGGCGGCCGGTGACTTCCGGCTCAGCCGCTCGGCCAGGCCGCCGACCGTGAGCGCCAGCCCAAGGGCCACGATGCCGAGCGCACCCACCAGCCGGAAGGCCTCGCCACCGAAGGCGGTGGCGAAGGCGAGGTAGGCCACTACTCCGCCGGCGGCGATCCCGGAGCCGATCCACTTGAAGGCCGGGGCGTCGGCGATCCAGCCGGCCGCGTACATGCCGATCCCGATCGAGAAGGGCATCACCGTCCAGAGGTAGGACCAGGCCGGCCACGTGTCGTTGAGGCTGGTGTACAGCAGCGCCCCGCCCACCCCCGCCAGCAACGCGCCGGGGATGACCATGCCGGCCCGCAGGCGACGGTCCTGGCGGCCGAACAGCGCGGGGAGGAGGAAGAAGAAGCTGAGGAGCACCACCAGCACCGGCCACCAGGCGAGCACGTCGCCGCTGATCCCCAGGCCCGCGATCCAGCTGCCGATCCAGTCGCTGGCGAAGACGAGCACGCCAATGGCGACCAGCATCAGGCCGACCAGCAGCTCGATCCTGCGGCTCACGACTCGCCCTCGTAGGCGGGCTGCGGCATGCGCGGCGGCTTGTCACGCCGGAAGCCGAGCAGGTAGTCGGCCTGGATCAGGGTGTGGATCTGGCTGGTGCCCTCGTAGATGACCGATCCCTTGCTGTTGCGCAGGTAGCGCTCGACGGGGTACTCGTTCGAGTAGCCATAGGCGCCGTGGATCTGGATCGCGTCCAGCGCCGAGGCCACGGCATGGTCGGTGGCAAACCACTTGGCCAGGCTGGTCTCGCGTGTGTTGCGCTGGCCGGCGTTCTTCTTCCAGCCGGCCTTCCAGACGAGCAGCCGCCCGGCCTCGATGCCGGCGTGCATGTTGGCCAGCATCTGCTTCACGAGCTGGTGCTGCCCGATCTCCTCGCCGAAGGTCTTGCGCTCGTGCGCGTACTTGACCGATGCGTCCAGGCACGCCTGAGCCAGACCGACCGACCCGGCCGCCACCGTGTAGCGGCCCTGGTCGATGGCGCTCATCGCGATCGTGAAGCCCTCGCCCTCCTCACCGACCCGGTTGGCAGCCGGCACCTCGCAGTCGGTGAAATAGAGGATGCCGGTGTTGCCGGCGCGCACGCCTAGCTTGCCGTGCAGGGAGTCGGAGGAGAAGCCGGGAAACGATCGCTCCACGATGAAGGCGGTGATGCCCTTGTGGCCGGCCGCCTTGTCGACGGTGGCGAAGACCAGGAAGTGGTCGGCCGTATCGGCCAGGCTGATCCAGACTTTCGATCCGTTCAGCAGGTAGCGGTCGCCGTCCCGCCGGGCGGTGGTCGACAGGTTGGCCGCGTCGCTGCCGACCCCCGGCTCGGTGAGCCCGAAGGTGGCCAGCTTCTCGCCGCGCGCCTGGGGGGCGAGGTAGCGCTCCTTCTGCTCGTCGCTCCCCCACTGCAAGAGCGTCAGCGAGTTCAGCCCGGTGTGGACCGAGAGGATCACCCGGAACGCGGTGTCGGCCCGCTCCATCTCCTCGCACAGCAGCGCAAACGAGATGTAGTCCATCCCGCTGCCGCCGTAGCGCTCCGGGATCGGCAGACCCAGAAAGCCGGCGCTACCCATCTTCTCGTACAGCGACCGGTCGTAGGTGGCGGTCGCGTCCATCTCGTGGATGCGCGGCAGGATCTCGCGCTCGGCAAAGGCGCGCGCCGTGCGCTGCACCTCGCGCTGCTCATCGGTCAGGGCAAAGTCGACCATCGGCCGCTGATTCTAGCGAGGCCCGCCCGCGAGCCGTGACGGGCAGCGGTGAATTCCGACCAATAGCGTCGTAGTTCGCTTTGACGAACTTCTGGAGTCAGGCTACCCTAACTTCGAATTTCAAGCCCTACCTGCGAGGCGACGCACGTGGACCTCGGCTTTCTGACCACCGGCCTGCTGACCGGCCTCCGCGAGGGGGTCGAGGCGGCGCTCATCGTGAGCATCATCCTCGCCTACCTGGCCAAGACCGGCAACGGGCGCTACTTCGGGCGGATCTGGGCCGGCGCCGCGGTGGCGGTCGTGCTCAGCGTGGCGGTTGGGGTCGTGCTGTGGCTCACCATCGGTGGGCTGGAGGAGCCCGCGGAGCAGATCTTCGAAGGGCTGGCCATGCTCCTGGCCGCCGGCGTAGTCACCTGGATGCTGTTCTGGATGCGCCGCACCTCGGCCAACATCCGCGGCGAGCTGGAGGCCGGCGTCGACCGCGCGCTGACCGATGGCCGGGTCTGGGCCCTGTCGCTGCTGGCCTTCACCGCCGTCATCCGCGAGGGGATCGAGACTTCCCTCTTCCTGCTAGGCCAGACCACGGCCGCGGTCGAGGCCGAGGCGGGCGCGCTGCCAACCCTGGGCGGCGCGCTGCTGGGGCTGCTGATCGCCATCGCCATCGGCTATGGCCTCTACCGCGGGGCGAGGGTCATCAACCTGCGCACCTTCTTCCGCTGGACCGGCGTCGCCCTGATCTTCGTGGCCGCCGGCCTGCTGAGCCACGCCGTGCATGAGTTCGTGGAGGCCGGCTGGATCACGTTCGGCACTTCGACCGCCTTCGACGTCAGCAGCGTCCTGCCCCACGAGGGGGATGGCCTGGCGGCGGTCATCGGCCAGCTGCTGAGGGCCCTCTTCGGCTACAGCAGCACGCCGGAGTGGATCACGCTGCTGGTCTGGCTGGCCTACCTGGCGACGGTGCTGACCCTGTACCTGCGACCGATGAAGCCGCGCGCCCCACGGCCCGTGGCCGGCAGCCAGCCCGTCGTCGGCGGCTAGGACACGCCGACGAAGCTCAACACCTCGCGCCAGGCGTCCTGCGAAGCGTCGGCGTAGTCGGCCGCGCGCCGGTCGAAGAAGGAGTGCGGCGCGTCGGGGTAGACGACGGTCCGGTGCTCGACCCCCGCCGCGTCGAGCGCGCGATCGTAGGCTTCCCGCGCTTCGGCCGGGATCCCCTCGTCGGCCCCGCCGTAGATGGCCAGCACCGGGCACTCGAAGCGTGATGCCTGGTCGGCCGGCGCCGGCAGGCCAACCCGGCTGGGGCCGACCGGCGGGCCGTAGAACGAGATCACGCCGGCCAGGTCATGGCCGGCCGCGGCCTGCAGCGAGCTGAGCCTGCCGGCGAAGCAGAAGCCGATGGTGTAGATCCGCGCCGCCGCCCCGCCCTCCGGCGAGCGGAGATAGGCGATGCCCGCGGCCACGTCAGCGTTCAGGGTGGCCGGCTGGGTGCGAGCCACGTGCGGCGCGTGGTCGAAGCCGTCGCCCCGCCGATCCGTCCCCGCCGTGCGGCTGAAGTAGTCGATGGCCACGGCGTGCACGCCCGCCTCCGCGAAGCGGAGGGCGAGCTCCTCGAAGAACGGGTGCAGGCCCCGCACGTCGGGCAGGATCACGATCCCCGGCGCGTCGGCGGCCGTCGCCCTGGCCGCATAGGCGGCCAGTCGCGTTCCGTCGGTCGAGGTCAGGATCACCTCGCCGGCGTCGCCGGCCGCGCCGCGCATGGGTGGCAGCGGAGGCCGCGCGTCGAGGTCGTAGCACACGGGCGGCCCTGACCTCAGCCCACGTTCTGTATGGCGTACACGGTGCCGGCCGCCAGGACGGCGGCCACGAACAGGTAGGCTGCCGCGCGCATCAGCATGGGGGTCCGGGAGGCCATGCTGCGGCCGCCGGGCGTGCTCCACAGCCCGCCCATGGTCGGCACGTTGCGCGGAGCCAGCAGCAGGCCGATCAGCACGCCAATCGCCAGTCCACCCACGTGTCCCGTCCAGCTGATCTGTGGAATCGAGAACGTGATCAGCAGGTTGATGAGCAGCAGGCCACCGGCCTGCGACAGGATCGCGCGCGCCTGCGGTCCCAGCAGCAGGTGACGGCGGCGCGACACCACGAAGGCCAGGCCAAAGAGCCCGAAGATGGCGCCCGACGCGCCGGCCGCCGACGAGTCGGGCGCGGCCAGGATGGTCAGGACGCTGCCGCCCGCGGCGCAGAGCAGGTAGAGGACCGCATATTCGAGGTGGCCGTAGAGCTGCTCCATGATCGGTCCGAACAGCCAGAGCGCGTACATGTTGAAGCCCAGGTGCAGCAGGCCCAGGTGCAGGAAGGCGCTGGTGAAGATGCGCCACCACTCGCCCTGGGCGACCGCCCCGGCGTTGATCAATCCACGATCGACCAGCGGCCCGCCGGATCCGAAGAGCGAGACGTCGGCGCCGCCGGCCAGGACGGTGTCCGCCAGGAAGACGGCCACGCAGGCGGCGATGATGCCCCAGGTCACGTAGGCCGGGTAGCTGCCGTACGCGCCACGCGCCCGGTTGAACTGGCGACGGGCGGCGAAGTCATGGCCCGTCTCCTTGAGCAGCCAGGCGATCCGGTTGGCGATCGCACCCTTCTCGGGCCCGGGAGCGCGCCGGTCCGCCTCGCGATAGGCGGCGATCGCGTCCTCCAGCCGCCCGTCGCGAACGTGCTGCTCCGCCACCGAGCGCCAGCCCAGCCAGGCCATCGGGCCACCGCGATCGGCAGCCGACTGCCAGGCGGCGAGGGCACCGGCCTCGTCGTCGAGCCGGTATCGGGCCGAGCCGATCCCCAGCCAGGCCCGACCCGCCAGCTCCGCGTCCGGATGGGAAGTGAGAGATTCCAGGATGCGGACCCCCGCCTCGGGGTCGCCACCGTCGATCAGGCGCTGCCCTTCGGCGAGGCGCTGGCGGAGGTCTTCGCTCATCGGGCGCGCATTATCCCAGACAGCGAGCGACCGTCGAGAGATTGGCACCTCGACGGTCGGTCGCGCGCCCCCCTGAAGGGAACGAGCCGCCCCGGCGTGGGCCCGGGACGGGTCTCAAATGGGTCGGACTACTTCTCGCGCCGCAGGAAGTCCAGCACGTCGTCATAGCGGAACCGGCGGTCGCCGCGGCTCGTGACCCGGAAGAACGGGAGCTCGCCGCGATCGCCCAGGCGCTTGACCGTGTTGACGTGCAGGTGCAGCATCTCGGCGACTTCGGACGCCGTGAGCAGCTTTCCGACCTCGTTCGTGAACATCGGTGGCTTTTGCCTCTACCAGAGCGGTGCATTGCGGCCGCGCTCGTGGCGCTTGGGTGCGGACGGCGCGGCTTCTGGTCGGATAGTAAGGTTGAGGTGCCGTCGGGAGACCCGGTACTTTCGGTATCACCAGAGGGGTACATTCCGTCGACATGCCCGTCTTCGAGCGACACGTCTTCGTCTGCACGCGGGGCGAGTGGTGCCCATCGGTTGACGGCGACGGGATCGGCGTCCACGCCGCCCTGAAGACGGCCGCGCGAGAGGCCGGATTGAGCGGGACGGTGCGGGTCAACCACTCCGGCTGCTTCAGCCAATGCGGCAATGGACCGATGGCAGTGGTCTACCCCGACGCGGTCTGGTACGCCGCCCTGACGCCCGCCGACGCCGAGGAGATCGTGCGCGAGCATCTCATCGCCGGGAGACCGGTCGAGCGACTGCGCTACCAGCCGGCGACCATGGGCTCGCACCAGCTCGAGCGCGAGCCCGATGGGCGGCCGATCGGCCGCCTCGCCCCGTGGCCGGCCGGCGGGGAGCGGTGAGCGACCGGCTGCCGCCGGAGGTCCAGGCACTGCTCGACCGACGCAGCGCGGCTCGCCAGGCCCGGGACTGGGAGACGGCCGATGCGCTGCGCGAGCAGCTGGCTGAGCTCGGCTGGGAGCCGGTCGACAGCCCGACCGGCTCGATCGCCCGGCCGCGGCTCGCCTCCTCGCCGTCGGCCGAGTTTGCCTCGCTGCTGGACGAGCCGCCGACGCTGCCGGCCACGCTGGTCGTGATCGCCGAGGACCACCCGGAGGATCTGTCGCGCTTCCTCGACGGGCTGCGGGCCCATCCCCCCGCCGTCGGCCCGGAGCTGCTGGTCGTGGCCAACGCACCGAGCTTCGACCTGGAGGCAGTACGCAGGGCTAAGTCCGTCGACGCCACCCTCCTCCCGAGCGGCGAACGGCTGGGTTGGGCGGATGCGGTCAACCTGGGCCTGCGCCGGGGGCGTGGCGCGGTGCTGGTGCTTTTCGACACGTCGCTTGAGCCGACCGGCGACTGGCTGGCGCCACTGCTCGAGGC
>JBKOZM010000049.1:0-9445 GCA_046725855.1 Chloroflexota bacterium
TCGGTCATCCATCCGTTCAAGGGCAACATGGACACCGATGCGCTGGACGCGCTCATTCGCGAGCGCGGAGCGGAGAACGTGCCGCTCGTCATGATGACCATCACCAACAACTCGGGCGGTGGGCAGCCGGTCAGCCTGGAGAACCTGCGCGCCGTGCGGGCGGTCTGCGACCGATACGGCCTGCCGCTGTTCCTGGACGCCTGTCGCTTCGCCGAGAACGCGTTCTTCATCAAGGAACGTGAGCCCGGGCAGTCGGACCGGTCGATCCCGGACATCGTGCGCGACATGGCCGACCTGGCCGACGGCATGACGATGTCGGCCAAGAAGGACGCGATCGCCAATATCGGTGGCTGGCTGGCGATGAACGACGATGCCTGGGCCGATGCCGCCCGCAACCTGCTGATCCTGACCGAGGGCTTCCCGACCTACGGCGGGCTGGCCGGTCGCGACCTGGAGGCGATCGCGCAAGGGCTGCGCGAGGTCGTGCACGAGGACTACCTGACGTATCGAATCCGATCGACCGCCTATCTGGGCGAGGCCCTGGTCGAGTCGGGCATTCCCTGCGTGCAGCCGATCGGCGGCCACGCCGTGTACATCGACGCCGGCGCCCTGCTGCCCCACGTGCCGGCGCTCCAGTATCCCGGGCAGTCGCTGGCGGTGGCGCTGTACCGCGAGGGCGGCATCCGCTCGTGCGAGATCGGCACGGTCATGTTCGGCCTGCACCCGGATGGCAGCGAGGTCGCCGCCGACATGGAGCTCGTACGCCTGGCGATCCCGCGTCGCGTCTACACCCAGTCGCACGTCGACTACGTCATCGAGGTGATCCGCTGGGTCGCGCAGCGCGCAAGCGAGCTGCGGGGCTTCCAGATCGCCGAGCAGCCCGCCCAGCTGCGTCACTTCACCGCGCGCTTCGAGCCGCTCTAGGTTCTTAGGTCACCTCGACCCGGGCGACCCACTTCACCCACTCGAGGCCACGTCGGGCCGGGGCGACCAGCCGGCACGGTGCGCCGTTGCCGTGCGGCAGTGGCCGGCCCGCCACGGACGTCGCAAGCAGCGCGTCCCGCGCCTCGGCCAGTGGCAGCGCAGCGTACCAGCCGGTCACCGACCTGACCGTCACGTGGCGAGCGCCTTCTGCCAGCCCAGCGGACTCCAGGACCGCCGAGAGCGGTACACCGCGCCACGCCGTTCGCAGTGCCCAGCCCGAGGTGCAGTCCAGGACCGCCTCTCGCTCGACCTCGCCCAGCGACGCCAGCTCGGCCAGCGACAGGTCGAGCGGGCGGATGACGCGGCCCCGAACGGCCAAACGCCAGGCGAGCGGGTCAATCTTCGCCGCTCCCTCGCCGAGGAACGTCGTCGCCGGCGGCACGCCGCCGCTCGGCAGCCAGCGCGAGCCGGTGAAGCGGCGGACCCCGCCGGAGAGCGCCTCGATCGCGTTGCTGCCGGCCCAGCCAACGAACCCGATCAGGGCCAGCGCCCCGATCCCCAGGGCCGTGCGCCGCGACACCTGCGGACCGCTGCCGGCGGATCGTCGCCGAGCCGGCGGGCGCAGGATGCGCCAGCGATGGGGCAGCAGGTGCGCGACGAGGATCGGCACGAGCACCAGGGCTGCCAGCACATGGAGGGTCAAGATCGTCCAAGGGCCGAGGGTCAGGATGCGTCCCGAGGCCACCCATACGAAGCCGCCGGCCAGCGCCAGCGCGCCGACGGCGAGCAGGGCCATCGACAGCGCCGCCGCGCCCCAGCGCCGAGCGGCGATCGCGCGGGGCAGGCTGCGGCGGACCTTCAGGCCGATGGCGGCGGCCAGCGCTCCGCCCAGCAGGCCGTGGACCACGAAGAGCGGAGCCGTCGGCGGCGATCCGGCGCGGAGGCTCAATAGGCCGGTCAGGAGCTGCGCCCCGATGAGCGCAGCCAGCAGGCGATCGAGGGTCGCCCCACTCATCGGTCCATCGTAGGCCCAGCCGGCCACGGGAGTCGACGCTGCTAGGCTTCGAGCGTGGACCGCCGGACCTGGGCGCTCGTCGCCGTCGTGCTTGGCTCCGGGATCGTCTTCCTGGACTCGACCATCGTCAACGTGGCGCTGCCCGCCATCGGCAAGCAGCTGCCCGTCTCGCTGGTCGGGGTGCTGGAGGGCCAGACCTACGTCGTCCAGGGCTACCTGCTGACGCTGTCGGCTCTGCTGATCCTGGCCGGGGCGCTCGCCGACGCGTACGGCCGCCGGCGGCTGTTCGTGATCGGCCTTGCCGGATTCGGGGCCACCTCCCTGGCCTGCGGACTGGCTCCCAGCATGGAGGCCCTGATCGTCGCGCGCCTGGCGCAGGGCGCCTTCGGGGCCCTGCTGGTCCCGACCTCGCTGGCCATCATCAACGCCTCGTACGATGGTCCGGAGCGGGGCCGCGCGTTCGGGATCTGGGCCGCGGCCACGAGCGCCCTGACCGTCCTGGGGCCACCGGTGGGCGGCTTCCTGGTCGACTCGCTGGGCTGGCAGGTCGCGTTCCTGGTCAACGTGCCGCTCGTCGGGATCGGCATTGCGATCGCCATCACCCGGGTCGACGAGAGCCGCAACCCTGAGGCGCCCGGCCGCTTCGACTGGCTCGGCGCAGTCGCCGTGGCGATCGCCGTCGGGGGTTTGGCCTACGGCGGGATCCGCGGCCAGGAGAAGAGCTGGCAGGACCTCAGCGCCTGGGTCGCGCTGGCGATCGGCGCCGCCGCCACCGCCGCGCTGGCGCCGCTCATGCTCTGGCGGCGCGACGTCCTGGTGCCGCCGCGGCTGTTCCGCTCGCGG
Organism: Chloroflexota bacterium; assembly: GCA_046725855.1. Lineage (GTDB taxonomy): Bacteria > Chloroflexota > Limnocylindria > QHBO01 > QHBO01 > DASQFY01. Next base: position 2,783 of record JBKOZM010000049.1, read on the forward strand.
AACTTCACCGTGACCAACCTCTCCACGTTGCTCATCTATGGCGCGCTGTACGTGTATGCCTACTACCAGGCCATCTTCCTGCAGGGCACGCTCGGCTACACGGCGACCGCCGCCGGCCTGGCGGGCGTCCCGATCAGCCTGGCGCTCGCCTTCCTGTCGACCAGCTTCGGGGACCTCGCCGGCCGCCTGGGCCCGCGGCGGTTCATGGCGCTGGGTCCCGCGCTGATGACCATCGGCCTGCTGTGGTACACGCGCACGCCCTCCGACAGCGAGGCATGGCTGGCTCGCCTGGACACCCCCGCCTCGCTGGTGCCGCCGATGGGCTACCTCATCGACATCCTGCCCGCCGTCCTGCTGTTCGCGCTTGGGATCGCCATGCTGGTGGCCCCGCTGACGACGGCACTCATGACCTCGGTCCCGACCGGCAACTCGGGGCTCGCCTCGGCGATCAACAACGCGATCAGCCGCATCGGTCCGTTGCTGGCCGGCGCGGTGATCTTCATCGGCGTGTCAGCCAGCTTCTACGGTGGCCTCGAGGCCCGGGTGCCCGGGCTGGACACGACCGCTGCCGAGGTCCGGCGCGCGCTGCCGCCGCTGAACGCCCCCGACCCCTCGCTGCCTGCGGAGGAAAAGGCAGCGGCCCGCGCGGCTTCGACCGATGCCTTCCACCTGGCCATGCTCATCGCGGCGCTGCTGACGGCTGCCGGCGCGGCCACGAACGCCGCCGGCATCAGCGACCCTCGGCCGGAGCAGCGCGCCTCCGCGGTCGAGCCCGCCCTCGAACGATCGTAGGAGTGAGCTGGGCTACCATCCACCCGATGTCCACCTTCGCCCAGCGCCTGGCGACCTGGCGATACGTGATCAACACGGCCAACCTGCCCGCCGGCGCGGCCATGGACCCGGTCAGCAAGTGGCTGATCGTGACCCGCGCCGCCGTGTTCAGCATGACCCTCACCTCGGGCCTGATCGGCGGCCTGCTGGCGATCGGGACCGATCCGCGAGCGGTGAACTACTGGTACCTGGCCCTTGCGCTGGTCGGCCTGGTCGTGGCGCATGCATCGAACAACATGATCAACGACTACTTCGACCTGGAGGGCGGGGTCGACACCGATGAGTACGTGCGCGCCCTCTATGCGCCGCACCCGATCCTGGCTGGGCTGCTCAGCAAGCGACAGCTGGCGGCCGCCATCCTGATCGCCAACGCCATCGACGGCGTGATCATGCTGCTGCTCGTGCTCGCGAGAGGGCCGCTGGTGGCCGCCTTCGCCCTGGCCGGTCTGTTCATCAGCGTCTTCTACGTCGCGCCACCCATTCGCCTCAAGAACCGCGGCCTGGGCGAGCCCGGCGTCTTCCTGGTGTGGGGCCCGCTGATGATCGGCGGCACCTACTTCGTGGCCACCGGCACGCTGCCGGGCTGGGTCTGGATCGCCTCGTTGCCGTACGCGATCCTGGTCACGACCGTGCTCTTCGGGAAGCACATCGACAAGATCGTGCCGGACGGGGCTCGCGGCGTTCGGACCCTGCCGGTGATCCTGGGCGAGCGATGGGCCAAGCGGGTGGCCCAGGTCCTGATGATCGGGTTCTATCCGATCGTCGTCGGTTCGGCGCTGGTCGGGTTCATCGGTCCATGGGTGCTGCTGGTGGCCTTCGGGGTCCCGCGGCTGCTCGAGGTGCTGGCGGTCTACGGTCGACCGCGTCCCGCCGAGCCCCCACCCGACTACCCGGTCTGGCCGCTCTGGTTCGTGAGCGCGGCCTTCGTCCACACTCGGCGGGCGGGGGCCCTGCTCATGCTGGGGCTGCTGCTGAACGTATTCATCCCGCTGCGACTGCCCTGGACCTGAGGGCGGGAGGCGACCGATGTTTCCAATCGGCGACGAGAACGAGCCGGGCCGGGGTCCGGCAATCGTCACGCTGGCGCTGATCGCGGCGAACGTCCTGGTCTTCCTGCTCCTCCAGCAGGCCGGCGCCGACACCAATTTCACCTACGGCTTCAGCGCCGTGCCGCGCGAGATCACGACCGGCATGGACCTGGTTCACGCGGTGCCCATCGAGATCAACGGGCAGCCCTACCAGCTGCCCCAGACGCCCGGTCCGGACCCGATCCAGCTGACGCTGCTGACCAGCATGTTCATGCACGCCGGCTGGCTGCACCTGGGCGGCAACATGCTGTTCCTCTGGATCTTCGGCGACAACGTCGAGCACCGGGCCGGCTGGCTGCCGTACCTGGTCGCCTACCTGGCTGCGGGTCTGGTGGGGAGCCTGGCGCAGATCTACAGCGCCCCCAACTCGCCGATCCCCACGCTGGGCGCATCGGGCGCCATCTCCGGCGTGCTGGGCGCCTACCTCGTCCTCTTCCCGCGCAACCGCGTGACCGTCGTCCTCTTCCGGTTCCTGACCCAGGTGCCGGCCCTGGTGGCGATCGGCCTGTGGATCGTGCTGCAGCTCGTCAACGGCCTGGGTGCCTCGGTGGTGACCGACGAGAGTGGTGGCGGCGTCGCCTACCTGGCGCACATTGGCGGCTTCGCGGTGGGGGTCATCGTCGGCTTCATCTTCCGCCTGCTGCCGACACGGGCCCGCCCGGCCTGGCCGTGAGCGGGCGCGATCCGGGGCTGTTCGGACCGGACAGCATCTCGTGGCGCGTCGACCGCGAGGTCCTGCTCCTGGCAGGCGGAACCTGCGCCCTGCTGATGCAGGTTGCGCACCCGGCCGTGGCGGCCGGCGTCGCCCAGCACTCCGACTTCCGGGGCGATCCGTTCGGCCGCCTGCGCCGGACGCTGACTGCCAGCTACGCGGTCGTCTTCGGCAGCAGCTCGCGTGCCGAGCGCGCCATTCGGCGCATCAACGCCATCCACACCGCCGTCAACGGACGGGTGCCAGAGACGGGGGACTCGTACCGGGCCCTGGATCCCGACCTGCTGCTCTGGGTCCACGCCACACTGGTCGACACCGCGCTGCGGGTGTACAAGCGCTACGTGGCGCCGCTCCCGCCGTCCGCCGCCGAGGCCTACCACGACGAGGCGCGGCGGATCGCGATCCGGCTTGGCGTGCCGGCGGACGCGATGCCGGGGACGCTGGGCGACCTGCGCGCCCGCATGGAGGCGATGCTCGCCGCCGGCGAGGTCCGCGTGTCGCCGACCGCCCGGATGCTGGCGCCCTCGATCCTCTACCCGTCGCGCGCCCTGCCGCGCTTCGTCTGGGACGCGGCGCACCTCGTCTCGTTCTCGGTGATGCCGCCGTCCATCCGCGCCGGCTATGGCATCCCGTGGTCGCCGGCGCGTGAGCGCGGCATGCGGCGCGTGGCGGCCGTCAGTCGGCGGGTCCTGCCGCTCCTTCCTCCCACGCTGCGCCACGTGCCGCAGGCCCGGACGGCGGAGCGGAGGCTGGTCGGCGCCTAGGGCGCTCGGTATGATGCCGGGGCCACCTCCAAGCCCCGTGATCACGACTCGGGCATGCCCCATCGAACGCCGTCGAACGCGGCGCCGGAGGACCGATTGAGCCGTTTCGCCAGGCTGGCCATCGCCGCGTCGGTCGCGACGTACCTGCTCATCGCAGTCGGCGGGCTGGTACGCGCCACCGATTCGGGACTCGGCTGCCCGGACTGGCCGCTCTGTTTCGGTGCGTGGATGCCGCCCGCCGAGCTGCACGCCTGGATCGAGCACAGCCACCGGCTGGTGGCGGCCCTGGCCGTCGGGCCGCTGGTCGGCGCCGTGGCGCTCATCACCGTCTTCACTGCGCGACGCCGGGACCGCACCCTGCTGACCGCCGCCGTGGCGGCCGGCGTGCTGGTCGTGGTGCAGGCGTTGCTGGGCGGGCAGGTCGTGATCCAGCAGCTTCGGCGAGAGCTGGTGACGGCGCACCTGGCCATGGCGCTGACCGTGCTGGCGTTGACCATCTTCATCGCCGATCGCGCGACCGGTGGACCCCGCCTCAGGCTGCACCGCGGTCCGCGGGCGTTGGTCGCCGCCACGGCGGCGGCCGTCTTCATCCAGATGCTGCTCGGGTCGTGGGTCACGGGCCACGGCGCGGGCCTCGCCTTCCCCGACTTCCCGCTGATGAACGGCTCGCTGCTGCCCGCCCTGGACGCACCGGGGCAGGCAATTCAGCTGGCGCACCGCGCGCTGGCCGTGGTGGTCACGGGCCTGGTGCTGTGGGTGGCCGTGGCGGTGTGGCGGGCATCACCCGCTTCGCTGCCGCGGCAGCTCGCCGGCGGGGCGGTCGTGCTGATCCTGACCCAGGTGGTGTTGGGAGCGGCGAACGTTTGGTCGCGCCTGTCAACCCTGTTCGTGGTGCCGCACCTGGCGGTCGGGGCGGCGCTCTTCGCGGTCCTGGTGTGGCTCTACCTGAGCCTGCAGCGCAGCCCGCAGCGCGCGCCAAAGGGCGCGGCAACCGTGGCGGCCGGCCGGGGCGTCGCCGGCGGCAATCTCGACACGCTGCGCGCGTACGTGGCGCTGACCAAGCCGCGCATCATCGAGCTGCTCCTGGTCACCACCGTGCCGACCATGGTGCTGGCGGCGCGTGGAATCCCGTCGATCGGCCTCATGACGGCGGTGGTGCTGGGCGGCACGCTGGCGGCCGGCGGTGCGAATGCCATCAACCAGTTCATCGACCGCGACATCGACGACATCATGCGACGCACCCGCCACCGGCCCCTCCCGCAGCACGACGTGGAGCCGCCCCAGGCGCTCGCCTTCGGGATCGGCCTGTGCGTGGTGGCGCTGGCCTGGCTGACGATCAGCGTCAACCCCCTGGCGGCCCTGCTCACGGCCTCGGCCATCGCCTTCTACGTCTTCGTCTACACGCTCTGGCTGAAGCGGATGACGCCACAGAACATCGTGATCGGCGGCGCCGCCGGCTGCGTTCCGGTGCTGGTCGCCTGGGCCGCGGTGACCGGCACCATCGGCATTCCGGCACTGGTCCTGTTCGCCATCGTCTTCTACTGGACGCCGCCCCATTTCTGGGCGCTGGCCCTGCGCTTCAAGGGTGACTACGCCGCCGCCGGTGTGCCGATGCTGCCCGTCGTGCGCGGCGAGGCCGAGACGGCGCGGCAGATCGTGATCTACAGCCTCCTGCTGGTCGCCGTGAGCCTGCTGCTCATGCCGGCAGCGGGGATGGGCTGGATCTACCTGATCGCCGCCCTGGGCCTTGGCGCGGCATTCGTGTGGTACGCCGTACGCGTCCTGCGGGATGCGACCGATGGGCGCGCCGCCATCGGTCTCTTTCGCTACTCGATCAGCTACCTGACGCTGCTCTTCGCCGCGGTCGCCATCGACAGCGTCCTGCGGCTGCCGCTCAGCTAGCGCCCTAGCCCGGTTCGCCGCGCGACTGGAGCTCCGCGTCGAGCCGGGCGTCCAGCCGAGCCGTGCGACGGTCCTCCTGGCGAACCCAGGCGGCCACCACGCCGCCCATGGCCAGCAGGAACACGACGTCGCCGAACACCCACATCAGGATGCCGCCCACCGACTGGTCAGCCAGCGCGGTCGGTCCCCAGGTCCGAAGGTTGGTGAGGTAGTGCGAGTAGAGCACCGTCGGAGCGCTCATGAGCGCCACACCCAGGAAGGAGTTCTGCGGCATCGCCAGGAAGAGGTAGAAGAGCCGCACCGGGTAGGGGAGGCGCCAGCGCGCGGGATCGGCGCCGACGACCGGCCACCAGAAGAGGAGCGCCGCACCCAGGAACGAGGCGTGCTGCAGGTAGTGCAGCGGAGGGCTCTCGAGCGCCTGGTCGTAGAGCGAGCTGAGGTGCCAGCCCCAGTTCACCGCCGCGAACAGGAGCCAGGCCAGCAGCGGGAACGAGATGACCGCCACGGCGCGGCTGCGCAGCACGCGCAGCAGGCTGCGGCGGACCGACGGCGACGCGACGCGGAGCGCCAGCGTGACCGGCGCGCCGAGCAGCAGGAGCGGCGCGGCGACCAGCTCCAGCAGCATGTGCTGCACCATGTGGACGCTGAACAGCTGGCCCTCGTAAGCCTCGATGGGAGAGACGAGCGCGAGCAGGATGGCCACCAGGCCGGCCAGGAAGGCGGCAGTTCGCCAACCCGCGGGGCGGTTGCCGGGATGGGCCCGCCCAACGGCCCGCGCCGCGACCAGGAAGGCGACGCCGGCCACGACGACACCGGCCAGCGGCAGCAGGTCGAGGCGCCAGGCGAGCAGGACCCCGGGCAGGTCCGGCGGCGGCATGCTCTGCCCGTGTGCCAGGAGCAGGCGGATCACCCCGACATTGTGGTCCGGATCGGCGCCAGACGCCGCACGCCGGGAACCGTCACGCCAGCTCGGGCGTCAAGGGCGGCATGAATGCTTCCGCACGCCCACTCGCAGCGATCCCACTCGTCCTCACCCTCGTGCTCGCGGCCTGCAGCGGCGGCCCGAGCTCGTCAGGTGGGCAGATTACCCATCCGGGCGGCGACGAGCTGGTGCTGCGCGTCGAGGGCCGCGGCGGGTTCATGATGGCCGACGCCCTCTTCACCATGCTTCCGAGCTTCTCCCTGCTCGGCGATGGACGCATCATCGTGCCGGGCGCCCAGCTCGACATCTTTCCCGGCCCCGCGCTGCCCGCCGTGGACGTTCGGCAGCTGACCGAGGCCGGCGTGCAGAGCGTCCTTCGCGCGGTCGCCGCCACCGGCCAGTTCGCCGCCAGCGCCGAGTGGCGCGGAGCACAGGGCTTCGTGG
>JBKOZM010000050.1:0-20212 GCA_046725855.1 Chloroflexota bacterium
GGCCAGGACCGCGCCGGCCAGCCCGACCATGCCACCGTAGACGGCGCGGGGAACGATCATCTCCTCTCCGGCGTGGAGGATCGAGAGCACCACGCCATGGACGGCCGCCATCCCGGAGGCGGTGACGTGGCAGGCCTCGCCACCTTCCAGCTCGGCGAGGGCCGCCTCCAGCGCGGCGTGGGTCGGGTTCGAATAGCGGCTGTAAGAGTGCCCGGCGCGCGCGAACTCGAGCAGCTCGGCGAGCTCCGCGGCGCTGTCGACCTCGAAGGTGCTGGTCTGGTAGATCGGGACGTTGACCGGCGGCTGCGGTGCGGCGGGGACGCGGCTCGCTGCGCGAATCGCACGAGTGGCGAAGCCGGTCATGACCGGGCGAGTCTAGCAGCGACCCAGCGCTAGGGGGTTGCGGCGGTTGGGCCCGCGAGCAGCTCGTTGCCGATCGCCCGGATCGCCTCCAGGTTCGGAATCAGGATGTAGCCGGCCGCCGACGTAGGATCGGCCGTCATGAACTCGGGCGGCTGGAGGACGATCCGCCGCAGCTGCGACATGTCCGCGTCCTGGACCGCCTGTGCCAGCTCACTCATTCGATCCCACGGGACGTCGGTGGCGATCGCGTTCTTTACCGCGTCGAGCAGGCTCGGAAGGGAGAGCAGCAGGTTGCCCGCCGTGAGCTGGTCGCGGAGCGCCGCGACGAGCTGCTGCTGGCGGTCGGCTCGCGTGAAGTCGTTGTCCCCCGCGCCCTTGCGCGACCGGGCGAAGGCAAGCGCCATGCGGCCGTTCATGTGGTAGCGGCCGGGCTCAAGGAAGAATCCAACCTGCCCTTCGCCGTAGTTATAGCCAGGGTCACTGATGGCGCGCTGGACCGTCACGTCCACGCCGCCGACCGCATCGATCGCCTGCGTGAATCCGACCAGGTTGATCGCCGCGAAGTAGTGGATCTGGATGCCCAACAGATCGCCGATCGTCGCCTTCAGCGTGCCCACGCCGCCGAGCGGAAACTCCTCGCTCCGTGCGTTGGCATAGGCCATCAGCGAGTTGAGCTTGGCGTTGAAGACCCGTCCGTCCGGTAGCGGCACGCCGTACAGGTCGCGCGGGAGCGAGACCATGGCTGAACGGACGCCATCCGGATCGAGGCTGTCCACGAGCATCGTGTCGGTGAGCTGAGTGGTCCGCCCTGGGGCAGAGTCGATCCCGACCAGCAGCACGTTTACCCGCTCGCCCACCTCCACGTCCGGCTGGTTCGACGGCTCTGGCAATGGTGGGACTCGAGCGCCGCCCCAGGCAGCGCCGCCGCCGCCCGAGCCGCCGCCAAGCGCCACGCTGTTCAGCGTGTCGATGGCCTTGACCACGTAGTAGGCCGGCAGGACGTGGATCCCCAGCGTGGCGACCAGCAACAGGCCGGTGAGCCAGGTCGTCCAGCGGCGGACGGTGAGCCGCTCGCGACGGGCATGCGCCTGCGCGATGGCGATCAGCCGCCATGCCAGAAAGGCGAGGTCGAGCACGATCAGCCCCACCAGGAAGCTGATGTCGAACAGCTGCGCGAAGATGCCCGAGCGCGCCGCCCCCACGACAAGCGTCACGCAGGCGACCAGGATGAACACGGGCACGGCCAGCATCCACGCCAGGAAGGCCTCGCCGTTATACGCCTGGCCGAGCCCAGGGAACAGGAACGACAGGAACGCCGCCACCGTTGACCGCGAATCCCTGCGCGCGCGCGCTCCGGCGCGAGTCACCAGATGGCCACCATCAGATCATGGTGCCATGTTTGCCGGCTGGGCTGCAGTGTTGGCCCTAGTCTCGGTCCGGAGCGGAGCGCGTAGGGGACAGGAAGGCATCCATCGCGGCCCGGATCTGATGGTCAGGGTCCATGTTGAGCCGGGCTGCGGCGATGTGCCTTCGGACCTCCCCCGGATCGGGCTCGTCCTCCTCAGTCGGCTCGTGCGTGTTGGTGCCCGAGGCGGACTTGGGGGCACCTGGATCGGCAGGCGCGGCAGCCGCCGCAGCCGGCACCGCGGCCGGCGAGGAGGCCTCCGGTTCCACGGGAACGGCCACCGTAACCGCGGGTGACGGCGTGGCCATGTTGACCGGTGCGGGTGCCGGTGCGGGTGGGGGTGGCGCCGCGGCCACCTGCTCAGCCTCGGGCTCGGCGGTGGCCTGCGTCACCAGTCGACGCGGACGGGGATTACCGCTGATCTGGTTCTTGCCGAGCGACTTGGCCTGGTACATGGCCCGGTCGACGGCGAGCATCAGCTCCTCGGTGCTGGTTCCGTCCTCCGGGCAGGAGACGAGCCCGATGCTGACGCTCGTCAGCAGCTCGCCCTCCCCGGCCGCCAGGCCAACTTCCTCCGCGCCGGCGCGGATCTTCTCGGCCACCACGAAGGCGCCGGCGAAGTCGGTTACCGGCAGGAGCACCAGGAACTCGTCGCCACCGTATCGGTAGGCCGTGTCGACGAGGCGGATCGAGTGCCGGATCACGCCGCCCAGCGAGCGAAGCACCTGGTCGCCGCGCTGATGGCCGTACGAGTCGTTGACCGCCTTCAGCCCGTCAAGATCGACCATCAGCAGGCAGAAGCCGCGCCCGCTGCGGCGTGTGCGCTGGACCTCCTGTTCCAGGGTCGGCAGCAGCTGCGAGCGGTTGAAGAGGCCAGTCAGCGTATCGGTCCTGGACAGCTCGAGCACGCTGGCGCGCTTCCGGCGCTCGCCCGAGGCGAAGACACCGGCGAGGTACGCCAGCAGCCACAGCGAACCGATGTTCAGGCCCAGGCGCAGGAGCTCGTCGCCTCCATAACCGGTGATGGCCGGGTCCAACGCGAGGACCGCCGCATAGGCGAGCGTCGCCAGGGCGGCCACGCCGAGCGCCACCGCCCCGCCCATGGCCAGCGCCACGGCCACGGCCACCAGGTGGTAGGCGTACACGAACGGCGACGTGCCGAATCCGGTCATGGTGAGGAGGGCGGTAGTCAGTCCGATGGCGGCCAGCACCTCCAGCACGGAAACGGCCGGCGTCCTGAATCGCGCCGGGAGCAGGTCGTGCAGCAGCACGACGACCGCCGCCGCACCGATCCCGATCCCGAAGATGGCCGGCTGTGATTCGCGGTAGGCGCCTGACAGGCCAACGCCAGCCATGACCGCTGCAGTCGAGATCCACCACAGCACGCGGATCGCGGTGTCGTACGAGGCGCCAGCCGCATGCTCGCCGGTCGTTCCGACCGGCTCGTACTTGTCGGCCGGCTCGCCCAGCTCGCGACGGGCCGCCGCGGCACGCTCGCCGCGCCGCCCCCGTAGGACGGCAACCAGCGCGCCGACCCCGAGGAGGACGGCGACCAGAGTGGTAACGACGATGAAGATCTGGTCAGCTGTCAATTGGAACCTTGCGTCGAGTCGGCGGGCACGCCGGCGGGCCGCCGTTCCCTGCGCGACCGCGGCTAGTCTAGGGTCCTGTCCGGGGATGGCGCAAAGGTACTAGTCCCACCTAACCCACCCGTACTACCCGCGGCGGCGCGTGCTGGCACCACAAAGGGCGGCATCGGGTGCTGGGGAGGGGGCCAAGCCCGATGCTAGAATGCGGGCTCCCGCCCTCAGTGGAGCGTCAGGTGCCCGACGCTCACGAACAGGTGTTCATGTCTGTTTCATCGCGCCCGCGCCCGCGACACCCAGCGCTGGCAGCCGGCCTCTCGTTCCTCTTTCCGGGGCTCGGGCAGGCGTACACCGGCCAGCGCCAGTTGGCCGTCAACCTGGCTGCTCCGGTGGTGCTCCTGGCACTCGGCACTGCGCTGGTGGCGACGCTCTTCGTCGGCCAGCTGCGCAACGACCTGCTGTCCGCGCCGTTCCTGACCGCGGCGTTGGTCGCCGACGTCGCGCTGCTCGGCTGGCGGCTCTTCGCCATCGCGCACGTCGGCCTCGTCGCACCGCGCCGACTGGCCACCATCAGCCTCGTCGGGCTGCTGCTGGTGACCACGGTTGGCATGCATGCCTGGGCCGGGATCGTGCTGGGCCGGCTCAATACCGCGCTGGACGACGTGTTCTCCGGTACCGGGCGCGGGGCCGGCATCGGGGAACGGCCGAACGGCGGCCCGCTCAACCGTCCCGAGTACCGCTGGGACGGCACGGAGCGGATCAACTTCCTGCTGCTCGGCGTGGATGCCGGGCCTGGGCGACCCGAGGCGCTGACCGACACGATCCTGGCCGTCAGCGTCGACCCGGTGGCCAAGACCGCGGTGATGGTCTCGGTCCCACGCGACACCGGTTTCCTCCCGCTGCCCAATCGGACCGTCTATGCGGACGGGGTCTATCCCAAGAAGATCAACGAGCTGGCCACCGAGGCCAGCTCCAGCCCGGAGCTGTGGTGCCCAGATCTCCCGGCGGCCGCCGCCACTGCGTGCGGCCTGCGCACGCTCGAGCGTTCCGTCGGCCTGTACCTTGGGATCACGATCCAGTTCTACGCGCAGGTCGACCTGGAGGGCTTCGCCGAGATGATCGACGCCGTCGGCGGCGTGACCCTCTGCCTGCCGGGGAAGATGGTCGACCCGGAGTACACCGGACCAACCTCGGATCGGCTCGGCATCGAGCTGCCGGGCGGCTGCCGCCACTACGGAGGCGCCGAGGCCCTGGCCTACGCCCGGATCCGCAGGGGATGGATCGAGCTTTCCGACGGCACGCGCGACCCGCAGGACGATTTCAAGCGATCAGAGCGGCAGCAGGAGGTGCTCCTGCAGCTGCGCCGCGAGTTCGCCGCCGCCGACCTCTTCTTCGAGTTGCCGGACCTGCTCCAGGCGGTGGGCGCGACGGTGAGCACCGACTTCCCCCGCTCGAAGGCCGGCGACCTGGCTTCCCTCTTGCCGCTCATCACCGGCCACGACATCAAACGCCTGGTGCTCGCCTATCCGGAGTTCGTGGATCCTCCGCTCGAACCGAATGTGAACTACCTCCTCATCCCCCGCCGCGACGACGTCCGAGCCGGGATGCAGGAGCTGTTTGGCGCCGACACCGTGCTCGAGGGGTGGTATCTCGGAACCGATGCCAACGGCCCTCCGCCATCCGACGCGTGACGGGTCGCGAGCGGCGCGCTGACCCGCCGCGCGTCCTGCTGCTGTCCATGTACCCGCTCGACGGCGAGCTCCGGGGGCCGCGGGTCCGGGTCACCCACATTCGCGACGCCCTGGCCCGCCGCGTCGCGCTTGACGTGGTCTCGGGAAGCCGGCTGCGCCGCGCCTCGGCACTCGCGGCCTATGTCGCCCGAGGCCGGCTGCGCGGCCTGCGCGGCATCTACGTCGAGACCTCGACGGCCATCATCGGACCCGCCGATCTCTGTTTCCTGGGCCTCGCTCGGGCCCGTGGCATCCGCGTCCTGAGCTACGTGCGCGACGCCTACCAGCTCTTTCCCGAGTACTACCCGGTGGCGAGCGTCAAGCGCCGACTGGCGCAAGCGCTCTTCCCGATGTCGGTCCGGGCGCTGAGCCGCGTCTCGCATGCGCTGGCCTTTCCGTCGCGCGGGCTGGCGCAGGCCGTGCTGCGCGACGAACGGCGCGCCGAGCGAGCGCCGCTCCTGCCGCCCGGCGCGCGGCTGGCCGATGCTCCACCGGTCGATCCAGTGGCGCGATCCCTGCTCTACGTGGGATCGCTCGCCCACCAGCCGCAGGGCGGACGACTGCTCCTGGAGGCGATGGGGCTCGCCCGCGAGCGCGGCGTCGACGTGGAGCTGATCTGCGTCACGCCACCCGATGAGGCGGCGGCTCCCGTACCACCGCCAGGGTGGTTTCGGCCGGTGCGGGCTGAGGGACCCAAGATCGATGCCCTCCTGCCGGGCGTGCGCGCGACGGTCATCCCGCGCCGTCGGTCGGCATACAACGACCTTGCCCTGCCCATCAAGCTATTCGACTATCTCGGCTATGGACGGCCGCTGATCGTGACCGACGCCATCGAGACCGCTGCGATCGTGCGCGAGGCCGGCTGCGGGGTGGTGGTTCCCGACTCGGTCGAAGGCCTGGCCGATGGCATCGCCACAGTCGCCGCGGCAGGTCCGGACCAGCTCAGCGCCTGGGGCGAGGCGGCGCGCCGAGCGGCCACCGCGAACTCCTGGGACGTCCGCGCTGCGCGCATCCTCGAGCTGTTGCAGGTGGCGGCGTGAGCGTGATGGCGGCGGCTCCGCGGCAGCCGGTCGGCGCCAGCCTCACCGTGGCCGCTGCGGTACTGGTCGTGATCGCCGGTGTGGTCGCCTCCCACATCTCGCCCGTCCTCTTCGCAGCCTTCGGCGTGCTGCTGGCTGCGATCGTGGCCTACGCGAGCCTCTCGTGGCCTCGCCAGGCGCTGGTCGTGGTCGTGCTGAGTCCGCTCCTCGACCGGTACCTGGCTCCCGGCATCCTGGCTCCCGAGGTCGAAGGCCTGGCCCATTTTCTGTCGGAGGGCCTGCTGCTGACGGTTGGCGTTTCGCTGGCCGTCCAGGCGGCGCGGAGAGGGACGCTGCGCGCCGCGGTCTGGCATCCCACGGCCGCCTTCGCGCTCGTCTTCCTGGCGGCGGCGGTCGCATCCGCGCTCGTGAACCGCGTCCCGCCGGTGCAGGCCATCACCGGCATCGCCTTCACCATCGACGCCGTCGCCATCTTCTTCCTGGTACGGCTGGTCGACTTCGACGCGCGACAGGCCCTGCTGGCGGTGGGGGCCTTCATCGCCTTCATGGCCGTGGCCGCCTGGGTGGCCCTGGCCCAGGCGGTCTTGACGCCCAACCTGCTTGGCCTCTTCGCGCTCCAGGGCCGCTTCGGCGAGGTCTATCGCCTGGCGTCGATCTTCGGCGACCCGAACGTCTTCGCCGCGCTCCTATCGGCGGCGGTGCCCTTCGTACTCTTCGGCGCGCCGGGCCTGGCGACCCGGCGGGGCCGCGGCTGGGCGCTGGCGCTGGCATCCCTGCTCATCCTGGCGCTGTGGCTCTCGTTCTCGCGCGGTGGCTGGCTCGGCGCGGCGGTCGGCTTCAGCATCGCCAGCGCGATCCTCGATCGTCGCGCGCTGGCGGTGGGCATCATGTTGGGAGCGCTCACCTTCGCCGTCGCCTGGGTCATGCCACGCGACCTGCTCGGCAGCAGCACGAATGGAGGTCAGCGGCCGGACATCGTCAAATCCACCGGAGACCGGATCAGCGCCGTCGGCGCCGGGCGCGACCTGCGCGTCCTGTTCCTGATCAACAGCATCCCGCTCGTGGTCGAGCACCCGGCCCTGGGCGTGGGTCCTGGCCAGTATGGCGGCGCGGCAGCCGACATCTTCGGGACCGACGTGTACGCCGAGTACGGGACGGACAAGCTGTTCTCCAATCCCACCCAGCGCACGATCGACAACTTCTGGCTCCATCTGTTGGGCGAGACCGGCGTCATCGGCCTGGTGGCCTTCCTCGCCATGGCCGGAGCCCCGTTGCTCATGATCGTGCGGTCGGCCTTATCCGCCCGCTGGGCGAGGCGCGTCATCCTGTCAGGCATCGCCGGCGCCGTGCTGTCGCTGGGCGTCAACTCGGTAACGACCATGCTGCTGGAGGCGAACAGCGTCGCGTTCCTGTTCTGGTTCCTGCTGGGGCTCGGCACGATCCTGATCGCGCGCCCCGCATCCGAGCTCGAGACAGCGTCCACCAGGCCCGGCGCAGCCTACCCGCGGTCAGACGGCCAGCAGCACCGCCAGGGCTCCGAGGCCTGCTGACACCAGCCAGAGGAACACGACCACCGCGCGCTGGCTCAGTCCCAGGTCCAGGAGGCGATGGTGGATGTGGCGGCGGTCGGCCACGAAGACCGGCTCGCCGGCCACCATGCGGCGCACGATCGTCCAGGCGGTGTCGCCCAGCGGAATGCCGAGGGCGACCAGCGGAACCCAGGGCGCCACGCCGCTGGATCCGGTCTGGGTCAGGCTGATGGAGGCGGCCGCCAGGAGGTAGCCGAGCAGCATCGCGCCGGTGTCTCCCATGATGATGCTGGCCGGATGGAGGTTGTAGCGCAGGAAGCCGATGGCGCCGCCGGCACCGGCCGCCAGCACGACCAGGGTCGGCGGCGTCGAGCCGCCGGCCGACGCGATCAGGAAGAAGGCCGCCAGCGCGGTGAGGGCGACGCCCGAGGCGAGGCCGTCGAGCCCGTCGATGAGATTGACGGCATTCATGACGGCCACGATCCAGGCCACCGTCAGCGGCAGCGCCCAGGCGCCGAGCGAGATGCTGCCCCAGGGCCCGTCCAGGCGGTCGATCGACAGGCCGAGCCCAAAGGCCACCAGCGCCACCACGACCTGCCCCGACAGCTTCACCCGCGCCCGCATGCCCTGCAGGTCGTCGAGCACTCCGATGGCGGCGATCAGGGCCGCACCCACCAGGATGGCCGGCAGGTGGCCGGTCTCCAGGCTGAGCGGCGACCCGGCGGCGCGGGCCATGACGAGCGCCGCCGCCATGCCGAGGTAGAAGGCGGTGGCGATGGCGACGCCACCCAGCCGGGGGATCGGCGTCTCGTGGACCTTGCGGCGGTCGGGCTCGTCGAGCAGCCCGGCCCCGTGGGCGGCGTCACGGATCACCGGCGTCAACAGGCCCGCGGCGAGCAGCGCAACCACGAAGGCGGCGATCGACGGCAGCACGCTGGCGGCGGTCCCTGGTCAGGTCCGCGGGTGGTCGAGAATGCCGAGGAGGGATCGCCACGGTCCCACCTCGTCCGCGTAATGCGACGCCAGCGATGCCTGCAGCTGCGCCACGTGATTCAGGTCATGGACCACCCACGTGGCAAGGAGCTGGCGCAATGTCACCCGGCCGAGCGACGGGTGGTTCCCCTCTCGTTCGAGGTCGGCGGCGGTAAGGCCCAGCCCATCGAGCTCGCTCAGGTTCCGGTGCCGATCGTCGGCGAAGGCCTCGAGCACCTGGGCGGTGGTGCGGCCGCGGTAGCGAGCGCCCTGATCCCCGTGCTCTACCGGCGGAAACGTCCGGCTCGGCCCATCCTCGAGGATCATCCGCGTGCGGATCATCCAGTCGCTCTCCTCGACGTAGGCCAGATGGCAGATGACCTGGTGCGCGCTCCATTCTCCGGGAGCCGGGCTGGCGGACAGCCAGGCGGGACCTAGGCCGGCGACCAGGCCGCGCAGCACCACCGGCGTATGGGCCAGCGCGTCGCGGGCCTCGTCCAGGGCGAAGGACATCACTCGGGTCAGCTCCTCGCACGCGGCGCGGTGGTGGTCGGGGCGGCCCGATTCGAACGGGCGACCTCCTGCTCCCAAAGCAGGTGCGCTACCAGGCTGCGCTACGCCCCGCGACCGATCCGGCTGGAGGATACCCTACCGATCCAGCGCCTCGATCACCGCGCGCCGGCGACCAGGCGCTCGACCACCTCGAGGTAGTGCCCCACCTGGCTGGGCCAGGCGTAGCCGGCCGCCTGGCGCTGCGCCTCGGCGCCGAGTCGGGCGGCCGCGGCCGGGTCGGCGGCCAGCGCACGGATCGCGTCGGCCAGGGCGGTCGGGTCGCCGCCGGCCACGAACCGGATGGCGTCGTCGGTGAAATGAGCGCGGAAGGTGGCCAGGTCGGTGGCGATGATGGGCAGGCCCATGGCCGCGTACTCGAGCAGCTTCGTCGACAGCGAGTACTGGAGGTACGGCTCCGGCAGTGACGGCACCAGGCCGATGTCCGCGCCGGCGATCAGCGCCGGCAGGTCGTCGATCGGCACCCGGCCGTTGAGATGGACCCGGTCGGCGGTCCCGGTGCGGGCGATTGCGGCCTCGACCTGGGGTCGGAAAGGCCCGTCGCCGTAGACGACGAGCCGCAGGGGCAGGGCCGCCGCATCGATGCGAGCGACGGCCTCGACGGCCACGTCCAGCCCGTAGATGCGCTGCAGGTTGCTGTGGTGGATCAGGCGCAGCTCCCCATCCTCCATGAACGTGCGCCGCGGGTGGCGCGACGGATCGAAGAGCTGGGTGTCGGCCCCGTTCATGACCACGCTGATCTTGTCGGGTGGCACGCCGCGCGCGATCGACAGCCCGCGGAGCGGCTCGTGGACGGTGATGAGCTCCTCGGCAACGGATGCCGAGGCGCGGGTGGCCGCGCGGACGAGCGGTCGCAGGGGGCGCAGCAGCGGCCGCGCAAAGCGATCCCGGAAGAACTCGGGCATATCCTCGTGCAGGTCGAGCAGCAGCGGCACGCCGGCGAGCTTGATCGGCACCGCCGCGAAGGCGAGGAAGTCCGGGACGCTCGCCACCTGCACGAGCCGATAGCGACGGCGCCGATGCTCGCGCGTGAGGCGCACGGCTGCGATCCCGGCGAAGGCGAGGTACTCGGCCATGTGGCCGGCGAAGCCGGTGAAAGCGCGGTTGACCGGCAGCCGCACGATGCGCAGCGGCCCGACCGTCTCCTCCGGTGCCTGCTCCGGAGCGCGCAGGCAGAAGAGGTCGACCTCGTGGCCGGCGGCGACGAGCGCATCGGTCTGGCGTCGGATCCGCGGGTCACCCGGGTAGACGGCGTGAACGACGATCGCGATCCGGCTCACCCGGACTTGACCTCGTTCCAGAGCGCGTCCTTCTCAGCGGCGGACAGCTCGCTCAGCACCTGGCCGCGCGATGCGGCGAGGGCCTCGACCCGCTCATAGCGGTCGATCCAGCGCCGGTTCGCGGCCCGCAGTGCCTCCTCCGGGTCGAGCTTGAGCCAGCGTGCGAGGTTGACCGAGGCGAAGAGGACGTCGCCCAGCTCGTGGAGCGCGGCGTCACGCGCGGCGGCGCCCTCGAGCGCGCCTGCCTCGTGCAGCTCGGCGAGCTCTTCGGAGACCTTCTCCCAGACGCCCTCGATCGCCGGCCAGTCCCAGCCGAGCGACGATGCCCGCTCCTGGATCTCGCGGCTGGCGGCCAGCGCCGGCAGGGCGCGCGCGATCCCGGCGAACGGGGAAGTGGGACCGCCGGCGTCGGTGCGCTCGCCACCCTTGATCGCCTCCCAGTTGCGAAGCACCTCCTCGGCCCCGGAGACCTCGACATCGCCGAAGACGTGCGGATGGCGGCGCACGATCTTGGCGCCAAGGGTGCGGTAGACATCGGTCAGGTCGAAGCTGCCCTCCTCCGAGGCCAGCTGGGCGTGGAGGATGATCTGCAGGAAGAGGTCGCCAAGCTCCTCCGCCAGGTCAGCCGGGGTTCCCGTCTCGATGGCATCGACCGTCTCGTAGGCCTCCTCCAGCACGAACGGCCGCAGGCTGGCATGCGTCTGGCGGCGATCCCAGGGGCAGCCGTCCGGCGCCCGCAGGCGAGCCGAGATGGCGGCCATGCCGTGTGGCGATGCCAGGTTGTCGACCGGAGGCAGGGGTGGCACCAGCCAGTCGCCGGCGGCGAGCTCGGTGTCGTTCAGCGATTCGAGCGGCCGCGGGCTCCCGTCGGGAAGTGGCCGCAGCGCGTGATCGCGCGGGTAGAGGGCGATGAGCACGCCGAGGGCCGAGGTCCGCGCGTGCCGTCCTGGCAGCACCGGACTGGGAGGGCGGGGTTCGACTGCGGCCAGCACGACGAGCGGCAGCGCCGGGTCGAAGGGGACCGATGCGAGGCGGTCCGCGGCAACGATCTGGACCCCGTCGGCCGCGTCGATGCCGGCGGCGGTGAGGAGCGCGTCGACGCTGCGCGCAGCGGCCACCCTCCCGCCGGCCTTCACCCCACCGAGCTCGCCGGCGAGAGCTGCGGATCGACCCAGACGCCGGCCTGGTCCTGGATCTGGGCGAGCCAGGTGCTGAAGCCGGTCCCCCCCACCTGCTCGCGCTGGCTGTCCGGCACGAAGCGCGCTGGCGAGCTGTCCAGCAGCTTGAAGATGTAGGTGGACCCGCTGCTGACGACCGGCTCCGAGATCTGGCCGGCCTCGGTGAGGTCGAAGATGGCGGTGTCGCGGGCGCCATCGAACTGGTAGTGGATGACCCATCCGAGCTCGCCGCCCTCCTTCGCCGTGGCGGTGTCCTCGCTGAGGTCGCGCGCCACGTCGGCAAAGCTGTCCGGATCCGCACGCAGCTCCTGCACCAGGCGGTCCGCGAGCCCGGCGACGGTGATGCGGTCCTCGACGACCTGGATGACGTGGTACCCGAACTCGGTCTTGACCGGCTCGCTCACCTCACCAACCCGCAGTTGGGCAATCGCGTCCTTGAAGTCCTGGACGAAGCTCGAGGAGGCGGGGTCGTACCAGCCCAGTGAGCCGCCGCGCGTCTTCGAGCCGGGATCGTCGCTCTGCTCGGCGAGCACCCACCAATTCGCGTCGGGCTTCACCGCCTCGGCATGCAGCTTCTCCGCCTTGGTCAGGGCGGCGGCCCACTGCGCCTCGGTCGCGTCGGCCTGGCTCTGGGCGCCCGGGATCGGCTGCACCAGCAGGTGCCGCACCAGCACCTGCGCAACGGGGGCTCCAGTCTCGTTGGTGAGCTGGATCTGCGCGACCTTGCGCTGCGGCTGGTATCGCCCCACCACCGTGCTGGAGAAGTACTCGCGGTAGGCGCCCTGCAGCAGCTCGCCGCGGACATAGGCGCGGTAGTCCGCCTCGGACACGCCGGCCTGGGCCAGCAAGTCGTCCAGGAAGGCGTCGCGGCCCGCCGCCTTCACCGCATCCACGCGCAGCAGGAACCAGCCCTGCTCGTTGCGCGTGGGGCCGATCACCTCCCCAGCCGGCGTGTCGCCGGCGGCATCGAAATAGGGACCGAACAGCGGATCGCCGGCCTCGATCCAGCCGAGCAGCCCGTTGAACTGCTTCGTCGCGTCGTCGCTGCGCTCGGCGGCGAGGGTGGCGAACTCGGCCCCTCCCTTGACCTCCGCCAGGATCTGGTCGGCCTTCTCCCGGGCCGCCGCCCAGTCCTCCTCCGTCGGTTCCGAGCCCTCGGCCGCACCCTCGGCCGGTCGAGCGGCCACCAGGATCAGCGAGAGCTTCTTCCGCTCCGGATGGGTCCGCCGATTCTCGACCTCGGCATCCAGTTCGTCGTCGCTGACGGTGACCCCGTCCTGGGCCTGGCGAGCGTCGAGCACGATCCCGGTCTTGAGGGAGTCGAGCGCCAGCGACTGGACCTGGCTGGACGCATCGTTGACGCCCTGGAGCTGCTGTTGGATGGCCTGGTCCTTGGCCCCGCCCAGCTGGCCCTGGAGGTCAAGCGCTGTCGCGCCAAGCTGGGCGTACAGGATGTTGGCGCGGCGCTGGAGCGTGGACGCGGTGACCGGGGTCCCGTCCACGAGGGCGACCTGGCGAAGGCTGGCGTCGAAATAGGTGTTCCAGGCTGCGGCACCGAAGATGCCGATCGCGACGGCGATGGCCAGCGCAAAGCCGGCGACGATGAGCTGCTGCGTGCGCAGCTCATCCTGCCAGCGCGGGCGGTGCTTGCGGTCGAGGACCGGTCGATTGCGAAAGGACATGCGCGAGCGACTTCTCCGCAGGGCGGGAGAGGGCTATTCGGCCTGGGCGAGGCTGAATGCTAGCCGATGGCCCGGCCACGCGCCAACGACGCGAGGTTCGCCGGCGCCCGGCGATTCAGCCTCGGCCGAGCGCTTCGGCCACCGCCCGCAGCCGCAGCCGGACGACGAGAAACAGCGCCTCGCGCACGATGCCGCCGGTCATCTTCGAGCGGCCCGCCACGCGCTCGCGGAAGGTGATCGGCACCTGCGCGATCGACGCCCCGCGCCGATGTGCCCACCACGTCATCTCGATCTGGAAGCCATAGCCGTTCGCCGTGGCGTCGCGCAGTCGGATCGCCTCCAGCAGCTCGCGACGCCAGGCCTTGAAGCCGCCGGTTAGGTCGCGATAGGGCAGCAACAGCACGATCCGCGCGAAGGCCGTGCCGGCGCGGCTGATGAGGCGCCGGTACCACGGCCAGCCGACCGTGCCGCCGCCCCGCACGTAGCGGGTGCCGAGCGCCAGGTCGGTGTCGCGCATGAGCGGTGCCAGCAGGCGCGGCAGGTCGCGCGGGTCGTGGCTGAAGTCGGCATCCATCTGCACCACGGCGCGCACGTCCGGCCGATCGAGCGCCCAGCGAAAGCCGTGGCGGTAGGCGACTCCCAGTCCCTCCTTGGCCTGGCGATGCAGGACCTGGAGGCGCGGCTCGGTGGCCGCCAGGGTGTCGGCCAGCTGCCCGGTGCCATCCGGCGAGTTGTCATCGACCACCAGCAGCAGCGACTCGGGCAGCGCTTCCAGGATGGCCGCCACCATCGGCTCCAGGTTCTCGCGCTCGTTGTAGGTTGGCAGGACCACGCACACGCCGCGCCCGACCGCCAGGCCGACCCGAGGCGTCTCCATGCCTAGTGCCCGATGCCGGCGTAGGCGACTCCGGCCGCGGTCACCGTGTCGCGATCGAGGACGTTGCGGCCGTCGACGAGGAGCTCCAGCCCCGGGATCGCTGCCGGATCGAGGTCGCGATAGACGCGGTGCCCGGCCTGCACGATGGCGGCTCGAACCGGCACCGGCTCGGCCAGGTCGTAAGGCTCGAAGTCCAGCCCGCGCAGGTGCTCGGCGTCGAAGTACGGATCGTGTGCATACACCATCGCGCCGGCGGCGGCCAGCTCGTCGCGCAGCCGGATGGCGGAGCTGAACGCGTCCTCGCGCACGTCGGCGCGGTAGGCGACCCCCAGCACCAGGACCGGCACGCCA
Source organism: Chloroflexota bacterium (assembly GCA_046725855.1). Classification (GTDB taxonomy): domain Bacteria; phylum Chloroflexota; class Limnocylindria; order QHBO01; family QHBO01; genus DASQFY01. The sequence goes on from JBKOZM010000050.1 coordinate 14,564, forward strand.
GCCAGGGGACCGATGCGGGACCGCACCAGATCGACCGTCCAGGCCGCCATCTCCTCGTTGATGCGTCGCGCCAGCGGCGGGATGCGCAGGTCGGGCTCGTCGTTGAACAGGAAGTGGGGATAGACCGGGATGCAGTGGCCGCCGACTCCCACGCCGGGCGCGTGGATGTGGCTATACGGCTGCGAGTTGGCGGCTCCGATGACCTCGACCACGTCGATCCCCCGCTTCGCCGCGTAGCGCGCGTACTCGTTGGCGAGGGCGATGTTCACGTCGCGGTAGGTGGTCTCGGCCAGCTTCGTCATCTCCGCGGTCTCGGCGTTGGCCACCGCCCGCACCTCGGTCCCCTCCTCGAGCGCCGCCCGGTAGAACTCGACCGCGCGACGGGTGCTCTCCGCGCTGGTGCCGCCCACGATCTTCGGATAGCGCTGCAGGTCGAGCAGCACCCGCCCGACCAGGACGCGCTCCGGCGAGAAGGCGAGGAAGAAGTCGCGGTCGAGCGTCAGGCCGCTGCCCGCCGCGAGCATCGGCCCGAACCGATCGCGGGTGGTTCCCACCGGCAGGGTCGTCTCGTACACGACCAGCGTGCCGGGCTGGAGGCCGCTCGCGATGTCCCGCGTGGCGGCGTCGATCGGGCCGAAGTCGATCTGGCGCTCCGTGTCGACCACGACCGGCACGATGACCACCACCACCTCGGCCTGGCGCACGCCCTGCGCGTCGTCGGCGGTGGCGCGCAGCCGGCCAGCCGCGACGAGCTGCGGGACGCCCTCGACCAGCGCCGACTCGTCGTCATGCGGCGACACCCCGCGGTTGATCGAGTCCACGATCCGCGCATCGACATCGCAGCCGATGACCTCGTGGCCGCGGCGGGCGTACTGCACCGCCAGCGGCAGCCCGATGTGCCCGAGCCCCACCACCGCGACCCTCACGCCAGCACCTCGCGCAGCGCCGCGCCGCTGACCACCGCGCCGGAGCTGGCGGCCTCGACCATGGTTCGCGCCAGCAGCAGGGCGACCATCGCCTCTCGCGGATCGACTGGCGCCGGTCCGCCGCTGCGCACGGCCTGGGCGAACTCCTCCAGCTCGATGACCAGCGGCTCACGCCGCTCGACGTGGCGACGCACCACCTCGCCCTCGGAGACCGAGTCATCGGCCGGGTTGGCGTAGAAGACAAGGTCCTGGGCCAGGTAGTCGGCGACGTACATGCCACGCTCGCCGGTGACCGACACCGTGCGCCGCTTGGTGGGGGTCAGCCAGTTGATGTCGAGCACGCCGACGGCGCCATCGGCGAACTTCATGATCCCCACGAACAGGTCCTCGTGCTCGGTGTGGATCCGCCGCTCGGTCTCGGCATACAGCCGGATCGGGTCCGAGCCAAGCAGGAAGCGCATCACGTCCAGGTCGTGCGGCGCCAGGTCGACCACCACCCCGACGTCGCGGATGCGCGCCGGAAAGGGCCCCAGCCGGGTGGCGTGGATCTGGAAGATCCGGCCCAGCTCGCCCGCCGCCAGGCGGGCACGAAGCTCGCGGATTGCCGGGTTGAAGCGCTCGATATGCCCGACCGTCAGCAGGCGGCCGGCATCGTCTGCGGCGGCGATCATGCGCTCCGCCTCACGACGGGTGGCGGCGATCGGCTTCTCGACCAGCACGTGGACGCCGGCGGCCAGGGCCGCCAAGGTGGTCTGCAGGTGGAGCGAGGTGGGCGCCACGATGCTGACCAGGTCGAGCGCCTCGGACTCGAACATCTCGGCCGCGTCGGCGTAGCCCTTGTTGGCACGGCCGTGCGTCGCGCGACGCAGCGCCTCCGGATCGGGATCGGCGACGGCGACCAGCTCGACGCCGTCGACCGCCTCGTCCCAGACGCGGACGTGGTTCCGGCCCATGGTGCCGAGCCCCACCACGGCAGCGCGCATCGGGCGCGCCGTGGCATCGGTCACGCGGACACCCCGGCGGGGATTGGCCCGAGCTCGGCAGCGACCGCGTTGACCGCCCCGATCACGATCGAGACCTCATCGTCGGTCAGGGACGGATGGACCGGGATCGACAGCACCTGCTCGGAAAGCCGCTCGCTGACCGGATAGTGCTGATCGCCGTAGCCGAGGGCCTGGAACGGCTTCTGGTGGTGGACCGGGATCGGGTAGTAGATGCCGGTCCCCACGCCCCGCTCACGCAGCCGCTCGGCGAACTCGTCGCGGCGCGCCACGCGGATGGTGTACTGGTGGTAGACGTGCGTCACCCCCGGTCGCACCTCCGGGGTGATGACTCCGTCCAGCTCGGCGTCGTAGCGTGCCGCGATCGCGCGCCGGCGCTCGTTGTTGGCGGGCAGCTTCGAGAGCTGCGCGAGGCCGATGCTGGCGTGGATATCGGTCATCCGGAAGTTGTAGCCGAGCGTGTCATGGTGGTAGCGCACCTTCATGCCGTGCTCGCGCAGCAGCCGCAGGCGCTCGGCCAGGCCGTCGTCCGAGGTGGTGATCATGCCCCCCTCGCCGGTGGTCATGTTCTTGGTCGGATAGAAGCTGAAGCAGCCGGTGCCCCAGGTCCCGCTCTTGCGGCCGCCGATCGCCGCGCCGTGCGCCTGCGCCGCGTCCTCGACCAGCGCCAGCCCGTGGTGCTCGGCGATCTCGGCCACGGCAGGCAGGTCGGCCGGCTGACCGTAGAGGCTGACCGGCATGATCGCCCGGGTGCGCGGCGTGATGGCCGCCTCCACCAGCGACGGGTCCAGGTTGAAGCTCGTCTCCTCGACATCCACGAAGACCGGCCGCGCGCCAGTGAAGAGGATGCTGTTGGCGCTGGCGATGAAGGTGAATGGGACGGTGATGACCTCGTCCCCGGCGCCGATGCCGTGACCCAGCAGGGCCAGGTGCAGCGCCGTGGTGCCAGAGCTGGTGGCGACCGCCTGCGGGACGCCGATGAAGTCCGCGAAGCGCTCCTCGAGCTCAGCCACCCGAGCTCCTTGTGCCAGCGCTCCGGAGCTCAGCGCGCTCCAGACCAGCTCCTTCTCCTCCTCGCCCATCTGTGGGCGCGCGATGGGAATCACGATGCGGTCGCCTCCGTCGCCTGCTGCGCGCCTGTCGCCGTCGCTTGGACAGCGCCGCGCCGATCGAGCCGTTCGAGTGCCGCCACGATCCGCTCGGCTGCCTCACCGTCGCCGTACAGCTCGGGGCGGGGTCGCGATCGGTCCATGAATGCGGCATCGTCCAGGGCGGCGCGCAGGCCCGTTGGATCGTCACCGACCACTCGATTCCAGCCGGCCGCCACGGTCTCGACCCACTCCGTCTCGCCGCGCAGGGTGATGCACGGCACGCCGGCCAGATACGCCTCCTTCTGGACGCCGCCGGAGTCGGTGGCGATGGCGGCGGCGTGCAGCTCCAGCGCCACCATCTCCAGGTAGCCCACCGGATCGACGGCGGTCACGTTCCCGGGCACCGCACGGCCAAGGGCGGCCAGCGCGGATCGGGTCCGCGGGTGCAGCGGCAGGATGACTGGCCGATCGACGGCGAGCGCCGCCATCAAGCCGGCCAAACGGGACGGATCGTCGACGTTCTCGGGCCGATGTAACGTCGCCAGCACGTAGCCCGGCCGCCCCCGAGCCACCTCGGGCGGGTCAGCAGCGACCCGGGCGCTGGCCCAACGGAAGGCGTCGACCATCACGTCCCCTGCCAGCTCGGCGCGGTCGCCGAGGCCCTCGCGATCCAGGTGCTCCATGGCGGCGCGGGTGGGAGCCAGCAGCAGGTCGGACAGGTGGTCGGCCACGATCCGATTACGCTCCTCCGGCATGGCCGGGTTGAGGGAGCGCAGGCCCGCCTCGACGTGGGCGATCCAGGGACGTCGGCCGTCGGGATACGCGACCTTGCACGCCACCACCGCTCCCGCCAGTGTCGAGTTCGTGTCCCCGTAGAGCAGGACGCCGTCCGGCTCATGCTCCAGCACGACCGGCTCGAGGCGTTGCAGCATGGCCGCCGTCTGCGCACCGTGCGACCCGCTGCCGACCTCCAGGTTGACGTCGGGCGCGGGCATCTCCAGGTCGCGGAAGAAAGCGGCGCTCATCGCATCGTCGTAGTGCTGGCCGGTGTGCACCAGCAGCTCGGCGTGGGACGAGCGCAGGATGCGGCTGACCGGGGCGGCCTTCACGAACTGCGGCCTGGCGCCGACCACGCTCAGCACCTTCATGCGGCGTCCTCCGGCGGGAAAGCCTCGCCGCATCGCGGGCAGCCGCCGCTGAAGGGCGTGCCGTCCGCGGCGTCGCGCAGCGGCTGGCCGCAGCGGCAGACGGCGCCGATGCGACGCGCCGGATTGCCGACCACCATCTCCTGGTCGGCGACGTCGTGGGTGACGACGGATCCCGAGCCAACCAGCGCCCAGCGCCCAATGGTCGTGCCGGCCAGGATCGTGGCATTGGCGCCCAGCGAGGCGCCATGGCGGACCAGGATGGGCGAGACCTCCCAGTCGGCATCGGTCTTGACAGAGCCGTCCGGGTTGATGGCGCGTGGCAACCGGTCGTTCGTGAAGCAAACGTGCGGACCGATGAACACGCCGTCCTCCACCGTCAGCCCGTGATAGAGGCTGCTGTTGTTCTGGACCTTCACGCGGTCGCCGACCGTCACCCCCACATCGACGTACACGTTCTTGCCGATGACGCAGCCGGACCCGATGCGCGCGCCCTCGCGTACTTGGGCCTGGTTCCAGATGCTGGTGCCGGGGCCGATCTCCGCGGTGGCCGCGACGTCGGCGGTGGGGTGAATGCGCACGGGGCGCTCGGACATGCGACCTCCTTGGCCGCGCACGATTCTAGCCGAGCCCGGGCTCGGTCAGTTCCAGAGCGCGCGGATCTCGGAGACGACCTGGTCGCTGACCGCTCCACTCGACCCGAGGACGACGACGTTGCCGGGGTCGAGGCGAAGCAGCTCGCCGCCCGTGGAGGCCGACAGGGACGACGGGTCGGTGAGCAGCAACGGAACGCCCATCGCGCCGGCCAGGGGAGCGGCTGCCATCGCGTCTGCGAAGGTCTCGCCGGTCGCCAGGAAGACGGTCGCCGGGCCACCCGACGTCCAGCCGGCGGCGCTGACCGCGGCGGCGGTGGCGTAGCGATCGGCGCCCGCCAGGCGGGTCACGCTGCCGCTGCTGGCGTAGCTGCGCAGCAGGCCGGCCACCTCGTCGCTCACCGCTCCGGCGCCGCCCAGCACCACGATGCTGGTCGGGTGCAGGCGGGTCAGCTCGGCGGCGGTGGCGGCCGGGACGTGGTCCGGCGTGACGAGCAGGATCGGGCCGCCGCGGCGGGCGGCCAGCGGACCGGCGGCCAGCGCGTCGGGGAAGTTGGTGCCGGTGGCGACGTAGGCCGCCGCCACGCCCGGGGCGAAGCCGGCGGCGCTGACCGCGGCGGCGGTGGCGTAGCGATCGGCGCCCGCCAGGCGGCGATCGGCCTTGCCGGTCACGAATGCCCACGAGCTGCTCGGCAGGGCATTGCCGACCACGTCACGGATGGCCGAGCTCAGCGCCAGGGTGTAGCTGGTCTCGCCCGCCAGCGGCGCGTCCGGCCGCAGGGTGGCGCGCCGTGCCGCGGCGTCGTAGCTGACCGCGGCGGGGACGACCGCGCCCCCGGTCGCCCGCAGCACCACGCTCGACGCGGTCACCCCGCCGACCGCCTCGCTGAATG
>JBKOZM010000051.1:0-3928 GCA_046725855.1 Chloroflexota bacterium
GTGTAGACGTCCCGCACCGTGTAGATCAGGGTGATGGACTGGCCCGGGGCGATCGGGAACCTCTGGTCCTCCACGCTCTGGGCACGGACGCCGGTGTCGGGCTGCAGGCCCTGGTTGCGGAGGGTGGCGTCGGTCGGGCCCTCGGGCGCGGCGCGTGCCGCCAGGGACCCGTCCAGGTAGGTGATCTCGACCGTCCCCTGGGCGAGCTCGTTGGCGGCGATCTGCGCCGCCGGTTGCAGCAGCTGCGTGTTCCGCAGCTCCGGCGTCAACAGCACGCCGGGCGCCTGGCGGGCGAGGAACTCCGCCTGGTTGCGGACCAGGATCAGGGTGGCGTTGGCGGCGGTCTCGGCCCGGCGCTCGGCCTGGTCGATGAAGTAGCCGGGCAGGATCTGAGAGATGGCGATGCCGGAGACGACCAGCGCCACCAGCGCCACGCTGGCCAGGATCATGACCAGCCGAACGTTCAGCCGTTGGAAGGTGCCCGCAATCAGCCGGATGGTGCCGGGCCTGGCCTCGTCCCCGGACGCCTCGATCTTGGGCGCCTCACTCCTCGGAGAACGCATAACCGACCCCTCTCACCGTCCTGATGTAGCGCGGCTGGGCGGGATCCGGCTCGATCTTGTCGCGGATGTGGCTGATATGCACGTTGATGGTCCGCTCGTCGGCCTCCAGGGCCTCGTAGTCGCGCACGAGCTCCAGGAGCTGCGAGCGGGTGTAGACGCGGCCCGGTCGCGTGGCCAGGTGGCGCAGCAGGTCGAACTCGGTGGTGGTCAGCCCGATCCGCTCGCCGTCTCGCGTTACGCGCCGCCGCTCGAGGTCGATCACCAAGTCGCCGCGCCGCAGCGTCCGGCCGGCCTGGGTATCGGCCAGCTCCCCGTAGGCGCGGCGCAGCTGGGCCTTCACGCGGCTCACCAGCTCGCGGACGCTGAACGGCTTGACCAGGTAGTCATCGGCTCCGATCTCCAGGCCGACCACCTTGTCCACCTCGTCGGCGCGGGCGGTCAGGAAGAGGATGGGAGCGCGCGTCTCGCGGCGCAGCTGGCGGCAGACCTCGAAGCCGTCTATGCCCGGCAGCCGCACGTCGAGCAGCACCAGCTCCGGCGAGATGTCGGCGAAGCGCTTCAGCGCCTCCTCCCCGGTGGGGACCACGGCCACGCTGTAGCCCTCGCGCTCCAGCGCCACTTGGACCCCCCGCGCCACGGCAGGCTCGTCCTCGACGATCATGATCATCCCGGCCATTCGGCCACGGATTCTAGACCGATTGCGCCGAAGGCCTGCCTTGCCGCTCCATCGGTCCGCTGGTACCATGCCGGCTCGCACGCGCCACCAACCTGCTCGGACTTGCCCGCCAGACCGGACGACCCAGCTCGAGGACCCGCCACCGCCATGGAGCTCCAGATCAGCGTCGTCGCACGCGACGTGACCGGCAAGGCCACGAAGCGCCTGCGCGCGTCCGGGATCGTGCCGGGCGTCGTCTTCGGCAAGAAGGCCGGCTCGGTGGCCGTGCAGCTCGAGGCCAAGGCGCTCGAAGCGCTCTACCGCGAGGCGGGCCGAACCAGCGTCGTCAAGGTCTCGGTCGACGGGGGCGGCCCCACGAGCGTGGTGATCAAGTCGATCCAGCGCAACCCGTTGACCGGTCGCGCTCTGCACGTCGACTTCTTCGCGCCAGACCTGACGCAGGAGATGATGGTCGACGTCCCGCTCGTGTTCGTCGGCAAGCCGCCGGCCATCGAGGAGACGGGTGGCTCGCTGTTCACGTCCCTCGACCACCTCAAGGTAAAGGCCCTGCCGGCCGACCTGCCGCACGAGATCACCGTGGATGTCTCGTCCCTGGTCGACCTCGAGGCGGCCATCCACGTCAGCGACCTGTCCGTCGCCGAGAACGTGACCGTGCTCAACGAGCCGGAGGAGATGGTCGCTCGCGTCATGCCTCCGCGCGTCGAGGAGGAGCCGGAGCTCGAGGTCGAGGCCGAAGAGGGCGAGGAGGGCGAGGCCGTCGAGGGCGAGGCACCGGCGGAGGGGGAAGGAGCCCCAGGCGAGGGCGAAGGAGCCGAGACCGAAGCCGCCGAGTAGGCCTATTCGGGCCGGTAGCTCCGCGCCCCGCTCTCCGGATCGATCCAGACCCTGGTGCGCTGGCCCGTGGTGGGGTCCGTGAACACCTCGTCCGTCCGCTCCAGCCGCTCGCCCGAATGCTCGGCCGTGTACCGCTGTCGCTCGTAGACGACGATGAACAGGCCGATGACCCCGACCGCCACCGTGAACAGCCCCTCGTAGGCTCCGAAGAAGGCGGAGACCAGCCCGCCGATGATCGCCAGGACCGCGATCACCCCCACGAGCATCCGGACGATCGGCACCATCGGCGAAGGATGCACTCAGTCGATGGGCGAGGGCTGCACCCCGCCCTCGGCGGCCTCGACCACGACGGCCGTGCCGTAGGCCACGATCTCCGACATGGTGGTGCCCAGCGACGAGCTGTCGAAGCGCATGCTGAGCACCGCGTTGGCGCCCATCAACGTGGCGTTGTGGACCATCCGGTCCAGCGCCTGTCGTCGCGTGTCCTCCAGCAGCTCGGTGTACTCGCGGATCTCGCCGCCGACCAGGGAGCGGAAGAACGCGGCCAGGTTGCCGGAGAAGCCGCGGCTGCGAACGACCAGGCCGAAGACCTGGCCCTTCGTCTCGGTGACCCGATGGCCGCTCAGGTACGGCGTGGTGACCACGATCATGCCGATGCCTCCAGAACCCGCTTGAGCTGGTCGAGCGCCTTGACCTCGGCGTCCATCGTGCGCTGCACGGCCGCGCCCATCAACAGCTTCCGCAGGCCGTTCAGCTCTGCGTCGAGCGAGAAGGTGAGCCGCGCCCCGCCGTCATCCGGGGCGAGGTCATACCGGCCATGCGGCCGTGCCGGCCCGGCCACCGCCTGGAACTCGATGCGCCGGTTCGGCTCGAAGGTCGTGACCTCGTAGTCGGCCGCGATCCGTCGACCCATCGGACCCTTCACGCCCTGGCGATACCGCGTCCCCAGGCCACCGTCGCCGGAGATCCGCTTGATGTCGAGCACCCCGGAGCGCCACTGCGGGCATTTTTCGCCATCGGCAAGGTAGGCGAAGACGGCGTCCACAGGTCGGGCGATCGTCACGCTTCTCTCCGCCTGGGGCATCGGTCTCCTCCGGTTGGCTGCTGAGCCGCGAACACGAGTGTAGGCACGGCTCATGGCTTTCGGAAGACCGAGTCCTAGAATGGACCGATGACGACCGAAACCCGCGACGCCACCGAGGTCCGCGACCTCCAGATGATCATCGGCGGCGAGAGCGTGGCTGCCGCCGACGGCCAGACCTTCGAGGTGGTCAACCCGGCCACCGGCGAGCTGCTGGCGCGCGCGCCGCTCGGCAGCAAGGCGGACGTGGACCGGGCGGTTGCCGCCGCGCAGGCCGCGTTCGAGGACCCCAAGGGCTGGTCGAGCTGGTCGGCCGCCAAGCGCGGCCGGGCGCTGCTCAAGTACGCGAACCTCGTCAAGGACCACATCGAGGAGCTGGCTCAGCTGGAGAGCCGCAACGTCGGCAAGCCCATCAAGAGCGCCCGCGGCGAGGCGCTGGCGGTCAGCCTGGTGCTTGAGTACTACGCCGGCGCCGCCACCAAGCTGTTCGGCGAGACGATCCCAACCAGCCGGCCAGGGTTGGACTTCACGCTGCGTGAACCGATCGGTGTGTGCGGGCTGATCGTGCCTTGGAACTTCCCCATGAACATGGCCAGCTGGAAGCTCGGCCCGGCGCTCGCCGCCGGCAACACAGCCATCCTCAAGCCGGCCAGCTACACGCCGCTGACCGCCATTCGACTCGGCGAGCTGGCGCTCGAGGCCGGCATCCCCGCGGGCGTGGTGAACGTCATCACCGGGCCCGGCGGCTCGGCCGGCGCCGCGCTGGCCGCGCAC
>JBKOZM010000052.1:0-4327 GCA_046725855.1 Chloroflexota bacterium
GTATGGCACCAGGACTGGTCCTGCTCGTCGGTCGTCAAAACCAGATCGGCCAACGCTGCGCCCGGCGAGCGCGAGCTGACCGTGATGAGCGCGGTCATCGCCCCGGCCTCGCGCGCTACCCGGAGGGCCTCGTTCGTCGCCTGAGTGCTGCCCTCGTGCGAGATGCCGAGCACCAGACCTTCGGACGAAGGCTGCCGCGACAGCTCGAAGGCCTGAACCGACGTCACCCACGGATCAGGCCAGCTGGCGGCCCGCAGCGAATCCTCGAGGAAAGCCGCGACTGCCATGGCGGCGTGCTCGCTCGTCCCACATCCAGTGGTCAGCAGCGGTTCGCCGGCGTCGGCCGCGGCGCGGATCGCCACGGCCAGCTCAGCCATGGCGGACTGCGACGCGAGCCGGCGGACGAGCCGTTCGGCCAGCGCCGGCTCGGCGGAAATCATCTCGGTCATCAGGTACGGCGGCCCATCGCGCAGGGCGGGCATGGCCGACCCCGCCCATGGATCGGGCGCGCCGGGGAGCTGCGCCTCCGGATCGAACGCCATGACGGCGATGCTACGCGGCGACTATCCTCGCCCGCATGCCCGGGTCGCCTCCGCAGCCCAAGCGCGCTTCCCTTCCGACCCCGGCCAGCGCGGCGCCGAAGGCCGGCTTTGAGGCCCCACAGGTCGAGGATCCCAACCTCATCAACCTCCTCGACTACGAACGCGAGGCGGCCGACCGGCTCGCCGAGGGTCCAGCCGCCTACTACACCGGCGGGGCCATGGACGAGCGCACGCTGCAGGACAACCTCGCCGCGTTCCGCCGGCGCCGGATCGTGCCGCGGGTGATGACCGACGTGACGACCATCGATCCGACGGTGGACGTCTTGGGAAGGCGATGGCCGTGGCCGATCTGGATCTGCCCCACCGCTCTGCACCGCATGGCCCATCCCGAGGGCGAGCTGGCTGTGGCGCGGGCGGCGGCGAGCCGGGGCATCACCATGGCGCTGTCGACGATCTCGAGCACGGACCTGGCCGAGGTGGCCGCGGTGGAAGGTTCGCAGTGGTTTCAGGTCTACCTCCTCGCCGATGTCGGCGCCCGGCGGGCGCTCGTGCAGCGGGCGGTGGAGCACGGCTTCGAGGCGCTGGTGCTGACCGTCGACCTGCAGCGGCTCGGTCGCCGCGAGCGGGACATGCGCGTGGCCTTCACGCTGCCGGAGGGCGTCTCGGTGCCGAACATCGCCTGGGCGATGGGCTTGTCACCGGAGGAGGCCGTGAACGCGAGCTTGGCCGGGAGCCTGAGCTGGGCGGACCTCGAGTGGCTGGCCGGCTTCGGCCTGCCGGTCATCGTCAAGGGCGTGCTGCATCCGGACGACGCGCGCCTGGCGATCGAGCATGGCGCGGCCGGCATCGTGGTCAGCAACCACGGCGGGCGCCAGCTCGACGCTGCGATCGCCAGCCTGGACGCGCTGCCGGCGATCGTCGAGGCGGTGGAGGGCCGCGTGCCGGTCCTGCTCGACGGCGGGATCCGGCGCGGGACCGATGCGCTCATGGCCCTGGCCCTCGGCGCCACGGCGGTCGGCATCGGGCGGCCCGTGATCTGGGGCCTGGCCGTGGCCGGCGAGGCGGGCGTGGGCCGCGTGCTGGACTTGCTGGCTGCCGAGCTGGAGTCCTCGATGGCGCTGGCCGGCGCTGCCAGCCTGGCGGCCCTGTCTCCGGATCTGGTCCTTTAGAAGGGTTTCAGGACCATCAGCGCGATCACGAGGCCGACCGAGATAGCCTCCCAGCGGCGGGCGAACGCCACCATCGGGTCCGCGAAGGCGGCCCGCAGGCCAGGGGTGATCACGCCTCGCTCTCGCGCCGCGGCCATCTCCAGTGCAAAGCGCTCGCCACGCGGGATGAAGATGAGCGGCACGAGCGGAAGCGGGCTGAGGAGCAGGATCACCGAGGCGAGCATCCAGCCTGTGGTGAGCCCCAGCCAGGGGTAACCCTGCGCCCACGCCGTCAGGAAGCCGGCCAGCATGATCGCCGGACCGCCCCGTATCACGATCCGCTCGAACGGCCCTGCGGCCTCCGCCAGCTGGTGGGCGGTTTCCGGATCCTGGGCCGCCGCCGCGCGGAGCAGGACGATCCAGCGGCCGATCAGTCCCGAGACAAAGACGAACGCGATCCCGACGTGGAGCAGCTTGGCAGCGTCGGCCCACTCCACGGCTGGTTACTCGGCCGGCTGCATCGGGATACGTACCCCGCGCTCGCGAGCGACCTCCAGGGCGCGCTCGTAGCCGGCGTCGGCGTGGCGGATGACACCCATCCCGGGATCGGCGGTCAGGACGCGCTCCAGGCGCGCGGCGGCCTCATCGGTGCCGTCGGCCACGACCACCATACCGGCGTGCAGCGAGTATCCGATCCCGACGCCGCCGCCGTGGTGGAAGCTCACCCAGGTGGCGCCGGCGGCCGTGTTGAGCAGCGCGTTCAGGATCGGCCAGTCGGCGATGGCATCCGACCCGTCGCGCATGCCCTCGGTCTCGCGGTACGGGCTGGCGACCGAGCCAGCGTCCAGGTGATCACGGCCGATCACGATCGGAGCGGCCAGCTCGCCTGACGCCACCATGGCATTGATCTTCAGCCCGGCCTCCGCCCGCTCCCCATAGCCGAGCCAGCAGATCCGGGCCGGCAGGCCCTGGAACGGCACCTTCTCCTCGGCCAGGCGCAGCCATCGGTGCAGGCTGGCGTCCTCCGGGAAGAGGGCGGCCAGGGCCGCATCGGTCTTGAGGATGTCGTCGGGGTCGCCCGACAGGGCAGCCCAGCGGAAGGGCCCCTTCCCCTCGCAGAAGAGCGGCCGGATGAAGGCCGGCACGAAGCCGGGGAAGTCGAAGGCGTTCTCGACTCCGGCCTCCTTCGCCTGGGCGCGGATGTTGTTGCCGTAGTCGAAGACGACCGAGCCCGATGCCTGGAAGGCGAGCATCGCCCGCACGTGCTCGGCCATCGACGCCATGGATCGCTCTACATAGGTAGCGGGGTCGCGCTCGCGGAGGTCGCGCGCTTCGTCCAGACCGATGCCTCCTGGCACGTAGCCGCCCAGCGGGTCATGGGCGGAGGTCTGGTCGGTGACCAGGTCCGGGCGCCAGCCTCGTTGGACCAGCTGCGGCTCGACGTCGGCCGCGTTGGCGATGAGCGCGATGCTCCGCGCCTCGCCGGCGGCCCGCCAGGTCTCGACCTTCGCGATCGCTTCGTCCAGGTCGGTGGTCACCTCGTCCACGAAGCCGGCCTGGTGCCGGCGCTCGGCGCGTGCCGGATCCACCTCGATCGCCAGGCAGGCGCCTTCGTTCATGGTCACCGCCAGCGGCTGCGCACCGCCCATGCCACCCAGGCCTGCGGTGAGCGTGACGGTGCCCTTGAGCGTGCCGCTGAAGTGCTGGCGCGCGGCTTCGGCGAAGGTCTCATACGTCCCCTGGATGATTCCCTGGGTGGCGATGTAGATCCACGATCCGGCGGTCATCTGGCCGTACATCGTCAGCCCGGCCCGCTCCAGCTCACGGAACTGTTCCCAGGTCGCCCAGTGGGGGACCAGGTTCGCGTTGGCGATCAGGACTCGGGGGGCGTCGCGGGTCGTGCGGAACACGCCGACCGGCTTGCCCGACTGGACGAGCAGGGTCTCGTCATCGCCCAGGCGTCGCAGCTCGGCGACGATGGCGTCGAACGCCTCCCAGCTGCGCGCCGCTCGGCCCGTGCCGCCGTACACGATCAGGTGGTCCGGGTCTTCGGCGACATCCGGATCGAGGTTGTTCATGAGCATGCGCAGCGCGGCTTCCTGCTGCCAGCTCTTGCAGGAGAGCTCGGTCCCGCGCGGCGCGCGAACGGTGCGCGGACCCGCCTTTGGCGCCGTCGTTGTCACCTACCGATGATAAGGCGACATCGGTCCTATGCTCGATGCATGGACCGCTCGATGTGGACCTGCCCGAACTGCGGCCGCCAGTTCGTGACCGCCAACGTGTGGCACTCCTGCATGCCGAGGCGCAGCGTCGAGGAGGTGCTCGACGGCAGGCCGCCCGGTGTCGTGGCCGCCTATCACGAGCTCGAGGCGATGGTGCGGGCACTCGGCCCGATCCAGGTCGAGCCGCTGAAGAGCCGGATCGCCTTCAAGGCACGCACGACCTTCGCGGGCGCGACCTTCACGAAGTCGACCATGCGTGCTGGGTTCGTGCTCGCCCAGGTCGTCAACGACCCGCGGCTGAAGGTGGATTCATACGGCGGGCGACACGTCCACACCATCGAGGTCAGCGATCCGGCACCGCTCGACGACCCGGACGTTCGTGGCTGGCTGGCCGATGCCTACTGGCTCGGAACGG
>JBKOZM010000053.1:0-4816 GCA_046725855.1 Chloroflexota bacterium
GCCCTGCCGCCAGGGTGCCGGTCAGCAGGCCGCCGACCAGGCCCTCGAGCGTCTTCGAGGGGCTGATGTGATCGATCAGGCGCCGCCGGCCGAGCCAGCGCCCGGTGAGATAGGCACCCGTGTCGTAGCCCCACACCACCAGCACCAGCAGCAGCGTCCAGGCCACGCCGGCACGCAGTCCCGAGGCACCGAGCGTCGCGGCGGCGGACGAGGCCGGCGGGCCCAGGTGGCCGACGAGCGCGACGAACGGGGCCAGCAGCCCGATGTAGGCGACGCCGAACGAGGTGGTCGCCCAGGTCAGGAAGCCGGCCCGCGGATCGGGACGCGCGAAAGCGGCCATCCCCAGCAGGATGATCGCCGCGGCGAAGGCGACCAGCGGCAGCCCCGGCGTCGTCGTGGCACGCAGCAGTTCGGCCAGCAGGCCGCCGACCAGCCCGGCGTTGGCGGCCACCAGGCCGGCGCCGGTGACCGCGATGCCCAATGCCAGCGCCAGCACCTGTGGAGGCTCGTAGCCCGCCGCGTCGAGCAACGCGATGAGCTCGACCAGCGCCAGGAAGGCGACGACGCCCACCAGAAGCGACAGCCACGGCTCGCCGAGCAGGATGACCCCGACGATGATCGGGATCAGGACCGCGGCCGACGCGACGCGCGTGATGAGCATGCTCGGCTAGGCGCCGAAGCGCCGCTCGCGGCGGGCGTATTCGTCCAGGGCGGCGTCGAAGTCGTCGGGGCTGTAGTCGGGCCAGAACTTGTCGGAGAAGACGAGCTCGGCGTAGGCGGCCTGCCAGATCAGGAAGTTGCTCGTGCGCTGATCGCCCCCGGTACGGATCAGCAGGTCCACTTCCGGTTGCCCGGCGGTGTAGAGGTGCTCCGCCAGGTGCGCCTCGCTCACGTCCGCCGGGTTGCCGCCGATGGCGAGCAGGGCCCGCACGGCGTCGATGATCTCCGCGCGCCCGGAGTAGTTGAAGCAGATGTTGAGCACCAGCTGGTCGCCGCCGCTGGTGCGCTCCTCGGCCGCACGAATCGAGCGCTGCACGTCGATCGGCGCTTCCTGCAACCGACCGATGACGTTGACCTTCACCCCCTCCGCGATGAGCTCGTCGGTGTGCTGCCGCACGGCGCCGTCGATGAGGCTGAAGAGGCCGGTCACCTCATCGTCGGGGCGGCTCCAGTTCTCGGTCGAGAAGGTGTAGACGGAGAGGGTCTCGACGCCGCGATCGCGCGCGCGACGGACGATGGGCCGAATGGCCTCGACCCCCTGAACGTGGCCCGCGATGACCGGCAGGCCGCGCGCGCGAGCCCATCGTCGGTTGCCGTCAGCGATGATCGCGACGTGTCGGGGGCGCTCACGCAAGGGCGCCTCAGACCTCCATCACTTCCGCTTCTTTGTGCTCCGCGCGGCCGTCGACCGCCTCGATGAAGCGATCAGTCAGGCGCTGGAGCGAGTCGAGCTCGCGCCGCTCCTCGTCTTCTGACAGCGACCCGTCGCGCAGCGCCTTCTTCAGTGTGTCGGCGGCCTCGCGGCGATGGTTGCGCACCTCGACCCTTGCCTCCTCGGCGCGACGTCGGACCTGCTTCACCATCTCGCGGCGCCGCTCCTCGGTGAGGGGCGGCACGCTCAGGCGCACGACCGTGCCGTCGACGTTCGGCACCAGCCCGATGTCGCTGCGGGTGATGGCCTTGTCGATGGCGGACAGGACCGATCGGTCCCAGGGCTGGATCACGATCAGGTGCGGATCGGGGGTGCTGATGCCGGCGATCTGGTTCAGCGGGGTGGAGGTGCCGTAGTAGTCGACCGGGATGCGCTCGACCAGGGCGGTCGAAGCGCGACCGGTGCGGATGCCGGCGAAGTCGCGCTCCATCGCCTCCACGGCGCGTTGCATCTTCGGCTCGACCGCGGCCAGCGCCTCGTGCGTCATCAGGTCACCTCCCCGGCGATCAGGGTGCCAATCGACTCGCCGCGCACGGCGCGCACGATGTTGCCTGGCTGGGTCATGTCGAACACGACGATCGGCATCTGGTTGTCCATCGCCAGGCTGACCGCGGTGGCGTCGAGCGCCTCCAGCCGGTTCGAGATCAGATCGGTGTAGCTGATCCGGCTGTAACGCGTGGCGCCGGGCTCCTTCTCCGGATCGGCATCGTACACCCCGTCCACACGGGTGGCCTTCAGGATCACCTCGGCGCCGATCTCGACCGCGCGCAGGGTGGCGGCGGTATCGGTCGTGAAATACGGGTTGCCAGTGCCGGCTACCAGCACGATGGCGCGCCCCTTCTCGAGGTGACGCACGGCGCGGCGCCGGATGTAGGGCTCACAGATCTCGGGCATGGCGATCGCCGACAGGACGCGGGTCGGCGTCCCCGACTGCTCGAGCGCGTCCTGGATGGCCAGGCCGTTCATGACGGTCGCCAGCATGCCCATGTAGTCGGCCGTCGAACGGTCCATGCCGCTGGCCGCCGCCGAAAGGCCCCGGAAGATGTTGCCACCGCCGACCACGATGGCGATCTCCACCCCACCGGCCTTGGCCTCGGCGATCTGGACCGCCATGCTGCGGGTCACCTCGGGGTCGATGCCGTACTGGCGCGACCCCATCAGCGCCTCGCCGGAGAGCTTCAGGAGCACCCGGCGATAGACCGGCTGGCCATCGTGCCGGTCGCCCACTTCAGGCGGCCTCGTCGTCAATGCCGCTGGATGCGGTCTCCCCCACCGCCATGCGGACGAAGCGCGCGACGCGGATGTTCTCGCCGAACAGCGCGACCTTCTCGGTGATCACGTCGCCCACCCTCTTATCCGTATCGCGGAACGGCATCTCGAGCAGGCAGACCGACTCGAGCCACTTGTTCAGCTTGCCCTCGACGATCTGCGGGATGCGGTCGGCCGGCCGCCCTTCGCGCTCGGCCTCCTCGTTGAAGGTCGCGGTCTGCGCGGCGATCACCTCGGCGGGCACGTCGTCGCGGCTGACGTACAGCGGCTCCCTGCCGGCGACCTCGACCGCCAGCTCCCTGCCCAGCTGCTTGAAGTCGTCGGTGCGTGCCACGAAGTCGGTCTCGCAGTTGAGCTCCAGCAGCACGCCCAGTCGCGATCCGTGGTGGATGTAGCTGGTGATGATGCCCTCGCGCACCTCGCGGCCAGCCTTCTTGGCGGCCGTGGAGAGGCCCTTGGCACGCAGCCACAGGACCGCCTGGTCGAGGTCCCCGTCGCTCTCCTCCAGGGCTCGCTTGCAGTCCATGATCCCCGCTCCCGTCTGGTCGCGGAGGCGCTTCACATCCTCGGGCGTGATCATCGTGGTCTCGGTCATTCCTTCCTCGGGTCCTTTCGAGGACCGATGGGCGGGCGTCAGCCCGCCATCGGCTCGATCTCTGCGTCCTCGTCCGCCGCCTCGGCAGCACGCCGAGCGCGGGCGCGGCGCTCCTCTTCTTCGTCCTCTTCCGGCTCGGGCTCGAAGACGAGCGCCTCGCCGGCCGCCAGCGCGGCGGTGTAGTCGGCGTCGGCGGCGAGTGCCGCCTCGTCGATCGGCGGCAGCGCCTCGGCCTGCTCGAACTCCTCGTCCAGCCTGGCCTGGCGCTCCTGCTGCGCCTCGAGCACCGCATCGGCCACCTTGGCGCAGATCAGCTTCACCGATCGGATGGCGTCGTCATTGGCCGGGATCACCCAGTCGATGAGGTCCGGGTCGCAGTTCGTGTCCGTGATGGCCACGATCGGGATCTCCAGGCGCCGTGCCTCGGCCACCGCGATCGACTCGCGATGGGGGTCGACCACGAACAGGGTGCCGGGCAGCCGGCGCATGCGCCGAATGCCGCCCAACGCGTTGTTCAGCTTGGCGATCTCCTCGGTGAGCTTGCTCGCCTCCTTCTTGGTCAGGCGCTCGAACTCGCCGGCGTCGCGTCGCGCCTCGAGCGCCTCCAGGCGCTGGATGCGTCGCTTGATGGTCGTGAAGTTGGTGAGCATGCCGCCCAGCCAACGGTTGTTGACGTAATGCTGAGCGGAGCGCTCCGCCTCGGCGGAGATCGACTCCTGGGCCTGCTTCTTGGTGCCCACGAACAGGACGCTGTCGCCGCGCCGCACCGTCTCGCGGATGAAGTCGAGCGCGGCGTCCAGCCGGCTGACCGTCTGGGCGAGGTCGATGATGTGGATCCCGTTGCGCTCGGCGAAGATGTACTCGCGCATCTTCGGGTTCCACCGGCGGGTCTGGTGCCCGAAATGGACGCCCGCCTCGAGGAGCTGCTTCATGGTGGTGGCAGCCGTAGCCAATGTCGTTCCTCCGGTTCTTTCCTCCGCTCGCATCCACTCCCAGTGCGGTCGACCCGTGCCGGCTGGTCGCCGACGGCGGGCACCGTGGACCGCGGGATCCGCGAGCGTGTGTAATGGGATCGTTCGGCCGATGAGGCCGGGGCTGAGTATAGCACGGATGTTCGTCGCTCCCGGACCGCCGGGCGTCGTTGCATGGGTCGGTTCTTTGCCAGATTCACATCGGGTGACCACGAAGCACCTACCGGCCCGATTCCTTGGCCAGATTCACACCGGGTGACCGTCTGACCGCTTTGGCTTGCCAGATTCACACCGGGTGACCGTGTGGCAGCTCAGTGCTTCGAAGTTACCGTCCGCTGGTCACCCGGTGTGAATTTGGCAACAGGGAGTGCCGCGGACGCCTGAGGATCGGTACCTAAGTACCCCAGGCCAATCCGCAGGTACCTTGACCCTGCGCAGAGGCCTCCTAGCATCGGCCGGCGTCCGATTGCACCGCCTGGAGGACCGACCCATTGCGAGCACCACGCCTGGCTCGGGCTGGAGGCATCGCCCTGGCGATCGCCGTCATGC
>JBKOZM010000054.1:0-10038 GCA_046725855.1 Chloroflexota bacterium
ATCGTCACGTGCTCGGCCGCCAGGCGTGAGCGCGCGTCGTCCAGGATCTCGCGTGCCAGGCCCAGCCGCTCGGCGATGGCGAAGGCCTGCGACTTGCCGGGCAGCCCGATCTCGAGACGGTAGGTCGGCCGCAATGTGGCGACGTCGAACGCGACGCTGGCGTTCGTCACCATGGGGTGCTCCTGGGCGAAGGCCTTGAGCTCGGCGTAGTGGGTCGTGGCGGCCACCGTGACGCCGGCGCTCAGCAGCCGCTCGACGATCGCCATGGCCAGTGCCGACCCCTCGGTCGGGTCCGTTCCGGCGCCCACCTCGTCGAGCAGCACCATCGTGCCAGGCTCCGCCGCTGCCACGAAGCGCACGACGTTGCGCAGGTGGCTCGAGAAGGTCGAGAGCGACTGCGCGATGCTCTGCTCGTCACCGATGTCGGCCATCACCCGGCTGAACACCGGCAGGCGCGCGCCCTCGGCGGCCGCCACCCGCAGTCCGGCCTGGTGCATGAGCGTCAGCAGCCCCAGCGTCTTGAGGGCGACCGTCTTCCCGCCGGTGTTTGGCCCCGTCACGATCAGGGCCCGGTAGCCGAAGCGCTCACCGATGCGCAGGTCGATCGGCACCGCACCGGGTCCCAGCAACGGATGCCGGGCGGAGAGGAGCTCGGCGGCGTCATCGGTGACCGACGGGCGAACGGCGTCGAGCTGGGAGCCCAGCCGTGCCCGCGCCATCCACAGGTCGGCTCTGGCAAGGGCCTGGACCGATGCATCCAGGCTGGCAGCCCGGCCCTCCACCTCGCGCGACAGCTCGTCGAGGATGCGCTCCTCCTCCCGCTCGGCGTCGAGCGTGGCCTGGGTCCAGGTGTTGTTCAACTCGACCACCGTCAGCGGCTCGACGAAGAGCGTGGCGCCGGACGCGCTCTGGTCGTGGACGATGCCCTTGATGCGTCCCTTCGCCTCGGCCCGGATGGGGATCACGTAGCGGCCGGCCCGCACGGTGACGATCGCCTCCCCGATCACGCCGGCCAGCTCGGCGGAGCGCAGCATCGAGTTGAGCCGCTCGCGCACCCGATCCTGGGCGGTGCGCAGCCGCTTCCGGATGGCGGCCAGCTCCGCCGAGGCCGAATCGAGGATCTGGCCGGCATCGTCGATGCTGCGCTCGATCCGCTCGCGGAGCGACGGGGCGGAGTCGAGCGCTTCGCGGACCTCGGCCAGGTGCCTGCCACGCCAGCTTTGCAGCCGGCCGGCGAACAGCGCTGTGGCGTGGCAGGTCTCGCCGATGTCGAGCAGCTCCATCGCCGTCAGCCGGCCGCCGCGGCGCGCGCGTTCGAGCGCCGGCCGGATGTCGCGCGCGCCGCCGATGGTCGCCTGGGCCTGCTCGTCGAGCAGCCGCGCCGCCTCGTCGGTCTGCTCCTGGAGAAGGGCCACGTGCGCCGCGTCGGCCACCGGCAGGCTCGACTCCGCCAGCTCGCGTGATGGGCCGAAGGCGGTCAGGCCGGCCAGCTGCTCGACGATGGCCGCGAACTCCAGTGCCCGCAGCGTGCCCGCGTCGGCGGCGGCGCCAGGCTTCGGCTCAGCGTCCGGATCGGTGGGGGTCATCCGCGATCACGTACCGCAACGGGCGTGCCGCCCACGGGCCGGCGTAGCCGACCCCAATCCGCGGCGTGCGCGCGATCCACTCGGGCGCGCGGCCGCGGGCCAGGCGCACCGGCCCAGCCAGCAGGTCCGCGCCATCGAGGCTGCGGTCGATGCCGAAAGCAGCCGTCAGGTTGCCGGGACCGGATGCCAGGCGGCGGTCCGGCACCTCGCCACGCCGGCGGCGCGCCAGGTCGGCCCCCTGCGTGATGGCCGCGGCGCGCAGCAGGACCGCCTCGGGCTTGGTGCCCGGTCCGCACACCACGTTGGCGCAGTGGTGGAGGCCATAGACCAGGTAGACGTACAGGTGACCGGGTGGGCCGAACATGACCCGGTTGCGCGGCGTACGGCCGCGCCAGGAATGCGCGGCCCGATCCTCGGGCCCCTGATAGGCCTCTACATCCACGATCCGGCCCGCCACCCGGCCGTCGGGCCCGTCATGGACCAGCAGCGCGCCCACCAGGTCCGGCGCGACCTCGACGGCCGGGCGGTCGAACCAGGCGCGATCCGCGATCAGCGAGCCGGCAGCCGCCTCCCCCTGGGCCTCGGCGGCTGCCGCGCTGGTCATCGCTCCAGGAGCTGGGCGATGTCGCTCGGCACGAACGGGCGGGCCAGGAAGCCGGCGGTGGGGATCAGGACGTCGCGGAAGAACTGGACGAGGACGGAGCTGTCCATGGCGTCATAGAACCCCTTCAGCGGACCGGCCCCCGCCGCCTCGCCCTCCGAGGCGGTCAGGAAGAAGTTGTCCATGACCACCAGCAGGAAGACGATCACCAGCGCCGCGAAGAGAAGCCCAAGCACCGCGCCGCCCAGCTCGTCGAGCTGCCTGGCGATCGGCAGCCGCGTGCGCTTGTACATGGCCCGGACCAGGAACCAGCCACCGATCACCAGGCCGACGAACAGGACCAGGAAGATGATCTGCTCCCGCAGGCTTGGCGTGAACGCCCGCCAGGCGCCCAGCAAATCGAAGAGCGGGCCCTTCAGCTGGCTGGCGATCACGAAGGCGACCAGCACCACAACCGCGTTGAGCGCGTAGCGAATGATGCCCTGGGTGAACCCAGCAAAGACGCCGGCAGCCAAGATGGCGACGATGAACAGGTCGATCGGGCTCAGCTGGGAGAAGAACTCCACGCCGCACACTCCTCGTGAACGCTGATCCGAGGCCGAGGGCACCGGCGGCTCGGGCGGCGGAAGCGTAGCAGTCCGGGTTGCGGCCGGACAAGCCGCTCAGCGGATGGTGGCGCCCAGGTGGTGCTGGATCGTGCCGCGGATGCGGTTCATGGCCCGCTCGACGCCCTTCTCATCGGCCGGCGTGTCTGGCTGGAACCGCAGCGCGAGCGCGTAGGACACCGATCCGGTGCCGACCTGGGGGCCACGGTAGGCGTCGAAGGCGCGGACGCTCACCAGGGTCGGCCCGCCGCTGGCGCGGACGAGGCGCAGCAGCTCGCCAAGCGGCGTCGCCTCGTCCAGGACCACAGCCAGGTCCCGGTCGATCGGCTGGGCGGCGGGGACCGGCGTGACCCGCACCTCGTCGGGAATGAGCGCGAACAGCTGCGGCAGGTTGATGGCCGCGATCACCGGTCGCCCCGGCAGGTCCCAGGCCGCGGCGACCCGCGGATCGAGCTCGCCCAGGCTGCCGTACGCGTGCCCGGCGCCGTTCGTCAGCCGAGCGGCGCGCCCAGGGTGCAGGTGCGCGTGGCGCTCTCCGGCCGGCTCGGCGACGAAGGAGGGCAGCGGCGCGCCGAGCGCAACGTGCAGTGCCTCGACGATGCCCTTCAGCTCGGCGACGTCGGCGTCCCCCTCCTCGCCGGCCAGCTCCATCGAGCGCGCCAGCCGCGGCCCCAGCAGGGCGATGCCCACGTGCCAGGCCTCGAATCGCCCGGTCCCGGCGGTCTCCGCCCAGCGGGAGCCCTGCGGACCGCCCATCCAGTACGTCTTGCCGACCTCGAAGATCCACGCGTCCGTACGCCGCTGGTGGACGTTGTCGGCCAGAGCCGCCAGCAGGGAGGGATAGAGAACGGGCCGCAGGATGCTGTGCTGCTCCCCCAGCGGGTTCGCGACGCGCACGTAGCCGGGGTCATCGGTCTGGTAGCCGCTGCGCTCGAGGTCTGCGGGGCCGATGAGCGCGTAGGTCACCACCTCGTCCAATCCCAGGCCGGCGAGGACCCGACGCACCCGGTGGCGTGGCTCGGAGGGATCGGGCCGGAAGGGCGGCAGCGTCGGCTCGGGCAGGCGACCGGGAATGCGGTCGTAGCCGTAGGTGCGGGCGATCTCCTCGGCAACGTCCTCCGGGCCGATCACGTCCAGGCGGTGGCTCGGCACCCCGACGCTGGCAGCCTCCGCGCCGCGAGGCCGCACTTCGAAACCGAGTGGCGCGATGAGCGACTCGACCTGCTCCGCGTCGAATTCGATCCCCAGCAGCCGCTCCGCGCGACGCAAATCGAGCTCCACCACGATGGCCGGCTTCGGCGCCGGATCGTTGTCCACGATGCCGCTCGCCACCCGGGCGCCGCCGATCTCGGCCATGAGCCGCGCCGCGCGGTCGGCCGCCAAGCGTGGCAACGCGTGCCCGATCCCCTTCTCGTGCCGCATGCTCGCCTCGGAGCGGAGGCCAAGACGCCGTGCCGTGTTGCGGATGGTGGGCCCGTGGAAGATGGCCGACTCCAGGATGACCCGCCTCGTGTCGGCCGTCACCTCGGTGTCCGCTCCGCCCATGATCCCGGCCAGCCCGATCGCCCGTTCGCGGTCGGCGATCACCAGCATGCGGTCGTCCAGCACGCGCTCCTCGTGGTCGATCGTCTGGAGCTTCTCCCCGACACGTGCGCGACGGACGACGATCCGGCCCTCCGGCACCGCATCGGCGTCGTAGGCGTGCATCGGCTGGCCGAGCTCATGCATGACGTAGTTGGTCACGTCGACGACAGCCGAGATCGGCCGCATCCCGGCCGCCACCAGCCGCTGCTGGATCCAGGCGGGCGACGGTCCGTTGACAACCCCCTCGAACCAGCGCGCGGTGAATCGCGGGCAGCCCACCGTGTCCTCAATGACCACGCTCACCCGGTCCGCGGTAGCCAGCGCCGGATCCTCGCTGACCGATGCGTCCGGCATGCGCAGCTCCCCGCCGCTGAACGCGGCGACCTCGCGTGCCAGGCCAACCATCGACAGCGCATCGCCGCGGTTTGGCTTGACGTCCACGTCGAGCACGACCTCGCCGACCAGCGGTGCCAGGTCGGCTCCGACCGGGTGCTCCTCGTTGGTGCCCAGGATCAGGATTCCCTCCGCATCGTCGCCGAGCCCCAGCTCGATCGGCGAGCAGAGCATCCCCTCCGACTCGACGCCGCGGATCTTGCTGCGTTCGATGCGCCGCCCACCGGGCAGCACCGCTCCGACCCGAGCCACGGGCACGAGCTGGCCGGCGCGCACGTTGTCCGCGCCGCACACGATGCGCAGCGGCTCCGGCCCGCCGGCGTCGACGGTCGTAAGCCAGAGCTTGTCGGCGTTCGGATGCCGCTCCACGCTGAGCAGCCGCCCGACGACCACATCGGTCCAGTCCGCCCCCGCCACCTCGATGCTCTTGACCTCCATGCCGCGCAGGGTGAGCTGCTCGGCCAGCGCATCGGGCGCCAGGTCGAAGGCGACGTAATCGCGCAGCCAGGCGAGCGGCACGCGCATGCGGCTACCGGCCTCCCGGGAACTGCTCGAGGAAGCGCAGGTCGGCGCTCATCAACAACCGGAGGTCGGGGATGCCGTGGCGCAGCAGCGCGATCCGGTCGAGCCCCATGCCGAATGCGTAGCCCTGGTACAGCTCCGGGTCGATGCCGCCGGCCTGCAGGACGCTGGGATGAACCATGCCGGCCCCCAGGATCGTCATCCAGCCGGATCGCCCGCAGGCCGGGCAGCCCGGCCCGCCGCATACGAGGCACGCGACGTCGAAGGCGACCGACGGCTCGGTGAAGGGGTAGTAGCCCGGCCGGAAGCGGGTCCGCGTGTCGCGTCCGTACAGGGCGCGGGCGAACTCCTCGAGCATCCCCTTCAGGTCGGCCAGCGAGGTGCTGCGGTCGACCACCAGGCCCTCGACCTGGAAGAACTCGAAGCCGTGGCTGGCATCGACGGCCTCGTACCGGAAGCAGCGGCCGGGCATGATGACCCGGATCGGGATGGGCAGCGCCTGCATGGCGCGAATCTGGACCGGGCTGGTGTGGGTGCGCAGGATCGTGCCGTCCTCGGCAGGGCTCGGTGGAACACTGCCGGGCTCGGCGACGTAGAGCGTGTCCCACAGGTCGCGCGACGGGTGGTCCGGCGGGATGTTGAGCGCCTCGAAGTTCATGGCCTCGGTCTCGATCTCCGGCCCCTCGAAGACCTCGAACCCGAACGCGTGGAAGATCTCGCGCAGGTCGCGCTCCACCGTCATGGTCGGATGCAGATGACCGATGCGGACCGGACGGCCCGGCGCGCTCATGTCCATCGTCTCTGCCGCCAGGCGCTCGTCCAGGGCCGTGGTCTGAAGCGCCGCGAGCCGGTCGCGGATGGCGGTTTCGACCTCGGTGCGGACGGCGTTGGCCAGCTGACCGATCGCCGCGCGCTCACTCGGATCGACCTTGCTGACCTCGCGCAGGAGGACGGTCACGTCACCCGAGCGGCCCAGCAGGCCGATGCGCAGGGCCTCGACGGCAGCGGCGTCAGCCGCCTCGGCCAGGCGCTTCTGCGCATCCTCGCGCAGCCGCTCGAGCTGGGTGCGAAGGTGCTCGCTCACGAGCCTCCTCCGCTGTCGAGGGTCGGTTGTGCTGCACAGCCGCACAGCCGCACAGCCGCACAACCGCCCGTGACACGGGCGACGCCGTCGCTGATCGGCCTGCTCCAGCTCATCGGTCCCTCAGATGATCGGGGAAAACAAATGACCCCGCTCCCATTTGGAGCAGGGCCAACGGGCGCCGGCGTCTCGAGGACGCCGGCTAGGTGGTAAACGAGGACTTCGCGCTCTCGACCAGCCTGCCGAAGGCGATCGGCTCGCGGACGGCAAGGTCGGCCAGCATCTTGCGGTCGACCTCCACCCCGGCTGCCTTCAGCCCGGCGATGAAGCGCCCGTACGGCAGCCCGTTCTGCCGCGAGGCCGCGTTGATGCGCTCGATCCACAGGCGACGCATGTCGCGCTTCCGGGCCTTGCGGTCGCGGTACGCGTAGACGAGCGCGTGGAACAGCGCCTCGCGCGCCGGGCGCACCAGCTTGGAGCGCGTCCCGCGCCGGCCGTGGGCCTGGGCCAGGAGCCGCTTATGACGCTTGTGGGCGGCGACGCCGCGCTTGACTCGTGCCATTGGGTCCTACTCGTACGGCAGCAGCCGCTCGAGCTGCTTGGTGTGCGCCGGCGAGGCCACCGCCTTGCCGGCATAGCGGCGCGTCCGGCGGCTCGACTTGATCTCGAGATGGTGCCCGCGCCACGCCTTCGGCCGGACCCACTTGCCGGAGCCCGTCTTCTTGTAGCGCTTTGCGGTCCCCTTGTGGGTCTTGATCTTCGGCATTCGTCTATCCCTGCTCTGCCGGCTTCGCCTCGTCCGCCGTCTCGGGCTCCACCGTCGCGGTCGGAGCCATTCCCTTGGCGGTGAGCGCGTCACCGATCGTCTCGCCGCCGGCCGCCTCGCCGGCGTCCGACGCTGCGGCCACGGCGACCGCGCCGTCCCCGCTCTTCTTCTCGATCCGCTTCTCGAGCGGCGCCATCACGATGTACATGTTGCGGCCCTCGAGGAGCGGCGGCCGTTCCACGGTGCCATGCTCGGCCAGCATCTCAGCCGCCCGGTCGAGAAGGTCGCGCCCCAGGTTGGCGTGGCTCATCTCCCGGCCCCGAAACTGAACCGTCACCTTCACCCGGTCCCCCTCGCCAAGGAACTCGCCCGCCCTGCGAAGCTTGGTCCGCAGGTCGTTGACGTCGATCTTGACGCGAAGCCGGATCTCCTTGAAGGTCTGTGACTTCTGCTTCCGCTTTGCCTCGCGCTCGCGCTTCTGCAGCTCGTATTTGTACTGGCCGAAGTCGAGGATGCGACACACCGGCGGGACCGCTGTCGGCGCGACCTCCACGAGGTCGAGCCCTCTCTCCTGAGCGATGGCCAGCGCTTCGGATGTCGGCAGGACGCCGAGCTGCTGTCCCTCCTCATCGATGACCCGCACCTCGCGGATTCGGATCATCTCATTTACGCGTAGATCCCGGCTTATGGTGTCGTCGCTCCTTCAACAAAGGGGCCACCGACCGATGACGGACAGGTGGCCCACATCACGCGAAAAACGCCCGCGGATCTTACACCGATCTCGAATCGACGGTCAACGAACGTCAGGTGGTCCACTCGTCGATCAGGCGCTGCGTGCGCTCGACAAAGAAGGTCGCGCCCTTCTGATCATAGAGGGCTACTGCCTCACGAGCCGCGGACACGGCCTCGTCAACTTCTCCAGCTTCCCAGAGTACGTGAGCCAGGTGGACGAGCGCGTCACCATGCTGTGCAAGGTAGTCCGTGGTGGCCATGATCGCAGCCGCCTCCCGGCCAAGCGCCTCCGCGGCGTCGCCTTCGCCGCGCCGTGAGAGGACACGTGCCTGCACAGCCCGGCCAACGGCCTGAGAGATCACGTCGTCACTCGACGACGTCTCACGCGCGATCGTCCCGAATCGCCACGCCTCGTCGTCCTCGCCGAGATCTAGGAGCATCTCACCAAGTGCGGCGGCGATCGTGGAGGCATATGACCGGTCCCCGGTCGCGATCATCGCCTCGTAGGACTCCCGTGTTACTTGTGCCGCGGCTTCCATGTTGCCGGCGCGCTGCTCGATCTCTCCTTCGTCGTGAAGGGTGTCTGCAATCTGGTTCCGGTTCCCAAGTTCCTCGAAAGTGGCGCGGGCAAGGGCGTTGAGCTCGCGGGCCTCCGCGAACCGACCCTGGAGGACCCGCAGACGGCCGATGCCACGGTACGCGCCCGCAACCCACTTGGCTCCATGGGTCCTGTCTATCTGAGCCTGAAGTTCGGCAATCGCCTCCTCGACTGGCGTGGGACCAAAGACCAGGGATATGCCCCTCGCCATCTGGGCCCCACGCTGCCACGGCTCATCCCCTTCGCCCAGTTCGACGAGGGCTGCGGCCCGTCGGGTCGCCTCGTCTGCACGGCCCACCGCGAAGAGGAGGAAGGCGGCCCAGGCCTGTGCCAGGCGCGCACCGGACTCGTCACCAACCCCTGCCAGGGTGGCCGCCAGCCTCTCCATTTCGCGGAGTGATTCCGTCATCTCCGTCGACCGAGTAGACGTACGAACGACAACGAGACCAAGCGCGGCCAGCGCGCTCGCTCCCTCGTCGTTGGCGCGATCCGCCTCGACGATGGCATCGGTCAGGATCTGCTCGGCCCGCGGCCCATCGCCAGCCTCGGGGAGCCGAATACCGAGGGTGAAGAGCAGGCGTCGCCGTCGTGGCATGTCGTCCGGTAGCAGCTCGACCGCACGGCCCAGGAGATCGACGGTCGCGCCGACGTCGCCGCGGGCGTCGGCCCGCTCTCCCGCGTCCGCCAGCAGAATCCCCGCCCGCAGGGCGAGTGCCAGGGCGTGAGCGTCGGGCGGTCCCAGCTCGACCCTGTACCGGTAGGCCTGCTCCAGGTGATAGGCGACGATCTCCTCGTACTCGGTCAACCGGTCGGCCGCCACCCGCTCGAGCCAGGTGGCGAATCGTTCATGCAGCTCGGAGCGCGTGTGCTTGGCAAGCGCCTGGTAGGCAGCATCGCGGATCAGAAGATGACGGAACCGATAGGCTTCCTCGCCCGCGAACGACGCATGCTCCGGGCGGAGGAGCTCCATTCGCATCAAGCTCGCCAACCGATCGGGCACGTGCGGGCGCATTGGCTCCGGCGTCATCTCCGTGACGGCCCCTCGGTGGAAGACCTTGCCCTCAACCGAGGCGCGCTCCATGACGGTCCGCTCCTCACCGTTGAGCCCGTCGAGGCGTGCAGCAAGGAGGGCCTGGATGGTGGGCGGAATGGTGAGCTGCCCGACGTCCCCGGTCGGCATCCAGCCGTCCGCGGTCGTTACCAGGAACCCATCGTCGATCAGCTTGCCGAGCAGCTCCTCGACGAATAGGGGATTCCCCTCGGCCGCCTGGCCGATCTGGCGTTTCAGATCGGCGGGCAGTTCGGCGCGTCCGAGCAGGCTGCCGACCAGCTCTTGGCTCTCGACTTCGCTGAGCCCCTCGAGCGACATGGTGGTCGCCCACCGCTTGCCGCCGCCCCAGGCCGGCCGCATTTCGAGCAGCTCAGCCCGAGCCATGACGATCAGGAGGATTGGCGCGTCGCGTGTCCAATCGGCCATGTGCTCGACCAGGTCCAGGAACGTCGGCTCGCCCCAGTGCACGTCGTCGAACACGAGAACCAGGGGCTGGCGGCGAGCCATCGCCTCGAACGT
>JBKOZM010000055.1:0-1319 GCA_046725855.1 Chloroflexota bacterium
GCCCCGCGTCGATCGATCCGGCGCCATCGGCCTGCAAGAGGGTGCGCAATCGGGTCACCTTCTCGAGAAGCTCGTCGTGCGACGGCAGGAACTCGTGCAGCGGCGGGTCGATGAGGCGGATCACGACCGGCAGGCCGTCCATGGCCCGGAACAGGCCGGCGAAGTCATCGGTCTGGGCGGTCTCGAGCTCGGCCAGTGCGGCGTCGAAGACCTCCACCGCCTCACGGTCCTCGGCGTCCAGCTCCGCGCCGGCGTCGCGCCGGCGCTTGGCCTCGGTGGCGCGAGTCGCGTTCAGGATCATGCGCTGCACGGTCGGTAGGCGCTCCTCCTCGAAGAACATGTGCTCGGTCCGGCACAGGCCGATGCCCTGGGCGCCGAAGGCGCGGGCACGCTCGGCATCGCGCGGGTAATCCGCGTTGGCCCAGACCTGGAGGCGGCGGACGGCATCGGCCCAGCCGAGGAGGGTGGCCAGGTCGTGCTCGTCCTCGAAGCGGGCCTCGATGGTCGGCAGCTCCCCGGCGTAGATCTCGCCGGTGGTGCCGTCGATGCTGATCATCTCGCCCTCGTTGACGGTGACGCTCCCCGCCCGCAGCGTCCGCGCGACGTAGTCGATGCGCAGCGATTCGGCTCCGGCCACGCAGGGCAGGCCCATGGAGCGGGCCACCACCGCCGCGTGGCTGGTAGCGCCACCGCGGGCGGTCAGCTCGCCGCGTGCGGCGAGCATGCCGTGCACGTCGTCCGGGCTGGTCTCGATCCGCACCAGGATCACCGGGTCGCCGGCGGCCTTGGCTTCGACCGCACGGTCCGGATCCAGGATCGCCTTGCCGGTGGCCGCCCCGGGCGAGGCGTTCAGGCCCTTGGCCAGGAAGCGGTCCTGTGCCTTGGCCTTGGCGGCCTCGTCGAAGCGCGGCAGCAGGAGCTGCACGATCTGCGCGGGATCGACCCGCTGCAGGGCCTCCTCGTGGCTGAGGATCCCCTCGTTGGCCATGTCGACCGCGATCTTCACCGCGGCCGGCGCCGTGCGCTTCGCTGACCGGGTCTGGAGCATGTAGAGCTTGCCGCGCTCGATGGTGAACTCCAGGTCCTGCACGTCGCGGTAGTGGCGCTCCAGGCGCTCCGCGATGCCTTCGAACTCCCGATAGACCTCCGGCAGCTCGTCGCGCATCTGGCTGATCTTGGCCGGCGTGCGGACGCCGGCCACCACGTCCTCGCCCTGGGCGTTGGTCAGATACTCGCCGTAGAGGGCCTTCTCGCCGGTGTTCGGGTCTCGCGTGAACGCGACCCCGGTGCCCGAGTCTGCGCCCATGTTGCCGAAGACC
>JBKOZM010000056.1:0-5473 GCA_046725855.1 Chloroflexota bacterium
CGCTCGCGATCGATTACCTCGGAGTCCTCATCGGTCGCATGCAGGGCTGGCGGGTCTCGCCGGAGCACTTCGTCGAACGCCACGGGTTGGTGGTGATCATCGCCCTCGGAGAGTCGATCGTCGCGATCGGGGTCGGGGCAGCGGGGGTGCCGCTCGACGCCGGCAGGATCTTGGCCGCACTGCTGGGCATCGCCGTCATCGCCGCACTGTGGTGGTCCTACTTCGACTGGGTCGTCTACGTCGCCCAGGCCAGGCTCGCCGAGGCGACGGGGGTGGATCGGGCCGCGCTGGCACGTGACGTTTACTCCTACCTGCACCTGCCCATGGTCGCCGGGATCGTGCTGTTCGCGCTCGGGCTGAAGACGACGCTTGCCCATGTCGCGAGCCCTCTGGGCACCATCGCGGCCGTGGGCCTGTGCGGCGGCCTCGCGCTGTACCTGCTCGCCCACGTCGCCATGCGGCTGCGGATCGGCGGGGGGCTGGGGCATGGCCGGCCGGTCGCCACGATCCTGCTGCTCGCGCTGCTTCCGGTGGCGATGCTCGTGCCGGCCCTCGTCTCGCTCGGGCTCGCCGCCGCCGTGTGCGCGGCGCTCATCGCCTACGAGGCGCTCCGTTATCGCTACGCGCGAGCGTGGATCCGAAGCCGGCGCGGAGCCTTCACCACCGAAGAGGCCGCGCGTGCTGGAAACCTCCGGGGTGGGGCTCCCCGCGCCGACGGAGGGTGACAATCAGGTTGTCACGGGCGCTTGACACCATGTCATTAGCATGCTACCTTTCTGGCAATGTAAGTAGCATGCTAACGAAATGGAGCTTGGACCATGACCGTGACCGCATCCCGAAGCACCATCCTCGCCGAGCGCCCGGACGACTCCCCGCCAAAGCCGCGATTTGGCGGCGTCCTCTGGCGCCTGTCGCGATCCACGAAAGCGCTGACGTTGCCATTGGCCGGAAGGGCTTGGAACCCGATCTTCGCCATCGTCGAGCATCGCGGGCGGCGCAGCGGTCGCCGGTATGCGGCGCCGGTAGCAGCCCGCCGCACGGTCGGTGGGTTCGTGATCTCGCTCGCCTTCGGCGCCCAGGTCGACTGGTATCGGAACCTGCTCGCCGCTGGCGGCGGCATCATCCGCTGGCGCGGCCACACCTATCCGGTGACGGCGCCGGAGCGGATAACCGTCGCGGTCGGCCTGGCCGCCTTCCATCCCGTGCAGCGGCTCCTGCTTCGCATCGCCGGCGTCGACGGCTACGTTCAGGTGCACGACCTGGAGTCCCACGACAGGTGAGCGAATGGTCGGTGCGCGTCCACGCGAATGAGCCGGTGCAGCCGGGTGGGCGGGAGTTCGTGATCGAGGAGAGCTTCGGCTACCTCGTGAATCGCCTGGCGCGCATGATGGCCCATCAGCTCGGCGAGGAGCTGCGGCCGGCCGGCGTCGCCATCGGTCAATGGGCCGTCCTGATGTTCCTGTGGTCCCGCGACGGCATGAGCCAGGCAGAGCTGTCGCGAGTCGTCGCCATCGAGCCACCCACCATGGTTCGCACCATCGACCGCATGGTCCGCGACGGGCTGGTCACGCGCGATCCGGATCCCAACGACGGACGGGTCTCGCGCATCTACCTGACCGAGCGCGGCCGATCGCTTCGAGATGAGCTTGTCCCGAAGGCGGTGGGGGTCAACGCCGCGGTCCTGAGCCGGATGAACGAGGGTGAGGTCAGAACCCTGCGACGCCTGCTGGGGAAGCTGCTCGCCTGATGGAGGCTCAGCCAGGGAACTTCGCGAGGAGCGCTGGCGTCCGGGCGGCCATGAGACGAATGCGGTTCCCCGTGCTGGCCGCGGCCTTCGCCGCACTCGCCCTGGTGGCCTGCTCGTCGTCCGGTAGTGGGTCCTCCCCGCCGCCGAGCACGGCCGATGACGCTGTGCAGCTGGTGCTCGCCGTGGACGAACGCTTCGCCGGCATCGAGGAGCGCGATCCGAACCTGATCGGCCAGTCCGCCTACTACGAGGTCGCGGAGGCTGACGATGGCTGGCGCGTCCAGATCTACATCGGCTGGGGAGACTGCCCGGCCGGCTGTATCAGCCACCACATCTGGCTGTACGACGTCTCGCGCGATGGCACCGTCAGCCTGGTCAGCGAGGAGGGCGAGCCGCTGTCGGACGAGTCCGTGACCGGTGGTCGCATGTGAAACCGGATCGCTGATCCAGCACCCGAGGCTAACGCAATGGGGGATGGCCCGTTAGTACCAGGTGAACCGGGCAGCTGTGTTAGCGGGGCGACCCGCTAGGGCAGCCACAGTTGCCCGGTGTCTCTGTGCCTGATCCGGACTGGGTCAGCGTAGGTGGCGCCGCGGGGGCTCGAAGTCCGGATCGACCGGGGCAGTCGGCCCAACGTTGTCGAGGGTGGGGACCAGCACCCAGCCCATGACCGCCATTGCTCCGGCGAAGACGATGAGCATCACGAACCCGATCCATTCGTGCGGAGCGGTGAAGTACCAGTACGCCACGCCCACCGCGGCGATGACGATCGGCATGATCAGGTAGCGTCTGAATGACATCGGTCCCGATGATAGCCGAGCGCCGCAGCCCGAGCGGTTGCCTGCGCCACCTTGAATCTATGTAAATCTACGCCTTCAGGTGATCCAGCCGCAGTCGGTGCGGGCCACGGCGGGCCGCTCCTCGCCCGGGCGCAGGCCGGTCAGTGGCTCGTTGGCCTGGACCAGCGGTCGAGCGTTCAGGATCGCCGTGCTCTCGGCGAGCGTGGCGCGGCGGAGCGCCGGGTCGACGACGGGCGCGCCGGGGTCGCTGGTGGCGAGGCGCGGCGTGCGTGGCGGACGGGCGGTCGGACTGATCGGGCGAGCGGTGACGACCGACCCGTCGGGGTAGGACAGCCAGAGCCCTCGCAGTCGCGCGATGAAGTGCTCGGGCATGCCGGGCACCAGCATGTCGACGATGCCACGTCCGCTGCGGCGGTAGCCACGCGGGCGTTCGTCGGCTCGCACGCGGTCGACGAACGCGCGGTCCAGCAGCTCCTCGACGGCGACGCTGACCTCCTCGGGCGCGTCGACGATGGACCGCCCGTTGCTGAACGTCGCGCGGCCGACCACCCCGCCCTCGCCGCTGGTGCGGTCGGTGCGGACCAGCTCGTAGACGATCGTGTCCTCAGTGCGCGGGTCGGCAGGACGGTCGAGCATGGCCGCAGGATAGCCCAAGCCCCTGCCGCGCCGGGTGCGCGGGCTGCGCGGCCGACGAAGGCTGTCGACTAGAATCGGGCCGCCAGCCGAGGCCACGGAGGAGCAGGTGATCGAGGGCGACGCGAAGGGCTACCGGCAGATGGTTTCGGCCCAGCCTGACGAGCAGATCGACCGCTGGGCGGACGACCTCTTCATCGACTTTGCCAAGCGCATGGGCGTGGGCACCGCCATCGCCGCCTTCTGCCGAGCCGCCGGCCTGGACGCCAAAGGCTTTCAGCGCGCCTTCCTGGTGGGCGGGGGCCCGGACCATGTGGTGGGCATCGATACCGCCGGCGCGGTCGCCGCACCGATCTTCGAGCTGCCCAAGGCGGTCGCCGGCCTGCGCCGGATCGATCCCGATGCGCGGCGCCGGTTGATCGATTTCCTGGTCGACCACCGCGAGGTGATGTCCTACACCCCCTGAGCTGGAGGCGTGGCAGTGGCGTCAGAACGGCCGTACGTGGCGGAGAACGCGCGAGAGCTGGAGCGGATGCGCTCCATCGTCGAGCGCCTGGGGGACGAGGACCTGGGCCGAGCCGTCAACGAGAGCTGGACGGTCGCGGCGGTGCTGGGGCACATCGCCTTCTGGGATGGTCGGGCGCTTGCGCTCGCCGAAAAGCTGATCCGCGGCGCACCGTTCACGCCGTCGGACGACGAGCCGGAGGACGTCGACTGGATCAATGACGCGTCCCGCCCGTTGATCCACGCCATCGCTCCACGGACGGCGGCCGATCTGGCCGTGCGGATCGCCGAGGAGACCGATCGTCAGATGGCAGAGCTCCCGCCGGAGCTGGCGGAGCAAGCCTGGCCGCTCGCCGAGGACAGCCCGCTCAACCTCTCCCGGGCCGGGCATCGGGCCGAGCACCTCGACGAGATCGAGGCCGCCTTGAGCCGATAGGCCAATAGGCGGAAGGAGAAAGGGCCGGAGGCCCTAGACGGCCTCGCGCGTGGCCCGGATGATAGCGATCGCGTTCTCGAGCTTCAGCTTGGTGACCGTCAGGTTGCGCGCCAGGTTGTCGCGGTTGGTGTCCGGGATCTGCTCGATCACGTCCGGACGGCGCAGCAGGTCGACCAGCTCGTCGATGGCCGCCGCCAGCCTGCCGCGGTTGGTCATCAGGGCGTCGTCCGCGGCCCGCGCGGCCTGGGCGATGGCCACCTCGCCGGCGGTGGTGCGAGCTCGCCGCTTCGGCTTGCCGCCGTCCGCCTCCTTGGGGGAGCTGCCGGTCAGGACCCGCAGCCGGGCCAGGCTGAGCTCGCCGGCCGCCACCTTGCGGGCGAGGCGGCGCCGCGTCCGCTCGTCGCCGACCTTCATGAGCTCGTAGGCGTGGCTGATGGTGTCTTTGCGCACGGACACCAGCTCACGGACCTCGGGTGGCGCATCGGCCAGGCGCATCCGGTTCTCGACGTAGCCCTTGTCCTTGCCGATCTTCTGCGCCAGCTGGCGCACGGAGTAGCCCAGATCGGTCATCTTGCGGAACATGGCCGCCTCCTCGAGCGGGGAGACGTCCTCGCGCTGCAGGTTCTCGATGATCGAGACCTCGAGCGCGGTCTGATCGTCGAACTCAGCGACGATGGCCGGGATCGTGTCGCGCTGCGCGAGGCGTGAGGCGCGCCAGCGACGCTCGCCGGCGATGAGCTCGTACTGCGAGCCGACCGGCCGCACCAGGATCGGCTGCAGCACGCCGTGCTCCCGGATCGAGTCGGCCAGCTCGGTGAGCGAGTCCTCCTCGTACGAATGGCGGGGCTGGGCAGGATTGGGGAGGATCTTGCCGACCGGCACCTCACGGATCTGCGCGTGGGTGGCGCGCGACTCGATCAACGAGACGATGCCGGGTGCCAGGTCGGTGTTCTGAGCCTCGTCGAAGAGGCGGTGGATGTTCTCGCGCATCGCGGGACGCTTGTCAGCCAAGTTCGATCACCTCGCGCGCCAGCTCTCGGAAGGCACGGGCCGCTGCGGAGTTTGTGGCGTACTCGGTGACCGGCTTGCCGGTCAACGGCGCCTCGCCGAGCTTCACGGTCTGCTTGATCATGGTGCTGAAGACCCGATGGTCGCCGAGCTCTCGCAGGTTCTCGAGCATCTCGCGGGCGAGCACCGTCCGCCCATCGTAGAAGGTGGCCAGCAGGCCCAGGATCTCGAGGTCGTGGTTGAGCTTGAGCTTGATGGTGTTGATCACCTTGATCAGTGCGGTCAGGCCCTTGATGGCGTAGTACTGGGTCTGCACCGGGATGATCACGCGTGAGCTGGCGACCA
>JBKOZM010000057.1:0-3586 GCA_046725855.1 Chloroflexota bacterium
GAGGACGTCCATCCCGACGACCGGGCATGGTTCACCGGCCTGGCGGCGGGCCTGGCCACCTCGACGGGGGAGCAGTCCGCCGAATTCCGCCTGCGCCATGCGGACGGCTCGTGGCGCTGGGTCGACGCCATCGGCCTCAACCTACTGGCGGATCCGGCAGTCGGAGGCATCGTCCTGAACTTCCGCGACATCACCGAGCGGAAGCGGCTCGAGGACCAGCTGCAGCACGAGGCGTTCCACGACCCGTTGACCGGCCTGGCCAACCGCGCCCTCTTTGCCGATCGCGTGACGCACGCCCTGGCGCGCAACGCGCGTCATCCCCAGGACCAGCTGGCCGTCCTCTTCCTGGACCTGGACGACTTCAAGGTCGTCAACGACAGCCTCGGACACGCGGCAGGCGACGCGCTGCTGACCGCCGTGGCGGAGCGCATTCGCGCCTGCCTGCGCCGCCAGGACACGCCGGCGCGGCTGGGTGGTGACGAGTTCGGGATCCTCATCGAGGAGACCGATGCCGAGGCCGCCGGAGCGGTCGCCGAGCGCATCCTGGCCGCGCTGCGCCAGCCGTTCGCGGTCGATTCCCGGCAGCTCTTCGCCCAGACCAGCATCGGGATCGCGTTGGGCAGCGGCAACCGGCGCGCCGGCGACGGCGAGACCGCCGAGGAGCTGCTGCGAAACGCGGATGCCGCCATGTACACCGCCAAATCGCGGGGCAAGGGCCGCTTCGAGTTCTACGAGGTGCGGATGCACGCGTCTGCGCTGAAGCGGCTCGAGCTGCGCGGCCGGATGGAGGCCTCGCTGGCGGCAGGCGACTTCCTGGTCTACTACCAGCCTGTGGTCGAGCTCATCACCGGCGAGGTGGCGGGCGTCGAGGCGCTCGTCCGCTGGCAGCAGCCCGATGGGCAGCTGACCCTGCCCAGCGAGTTCATTCCGCTGGCCGAGGAGACGGGCCTGATCGTGCCGCTCGGAACGTGGGTGCTCGAGGAGAGCTGCCGCCAGGCCGCCGCCTGGAAACACGAGGACCAGGAGCGCACCCTGAGCATGGCCGTCAACGTCTCATCGCGCCAGCTCCAGGACCCCGAATTCGCCTCCCTGGTGGCCCGCACGCTAGCGACCACCGGTCTGCCCGCCGACGAGCTGGTGCTGGAGCTGACCGAGAGCGCCCTACTCGATGAGGGCGAGGCCACCAGCGCGGCGATCACCGCGCTGAAGGCACAGGGCGTTCGGATCAGCCTGGACGACTTCGGCACCGGCTACTCCTCATTGAGCCACCTGCGCCGTTTCCCAATCGACGTGCTGAAGATCGACCGCTCCTTCGTGAGCGGCATCGACGGCGGCGAGGAAGGGGAGCGGGCCCTGGTCCGCTCGATCATCCGCCTCGCGCATTCGCTCAAGCTGGAGACGGTGGCGGAGGGCGTCGAGCGGCCGGAGCAGCTCGCCCCGTTGCGAGCCCTGGGGGTCAGCTACGGCCAGGGTTTCCTGTTCGCGAAGCCGATGGAGGCCGTCGCCGTCGCCCGCCTCCTGCGCCAGCGAGCCCGCCTGGTCGGCTAGCGGGCGTTTCCTTCAGCGTCCCCGACGCAGCGCGCGACCCGGCAGCGCGCCGGTGTGGCGCTCCTGGTCGACCACCACCTCCCCGTTGACGATCACGTACTCGATGCCGTCCGGGAAGCGACGCGGCTCGTCGTAGGTCGCGTTGGAGCGCACCCGCGCCGGGTCGAAGGCGACCAGGTCCGCGGCGAAGCCATCGCGCAGCAGTCCCCGGTCGGTCAGACCCAGGCGCGCTGCCGGCGCGCCCGTCATCTTGCGCACGGCCTCCTCCAGGTTGAGCAACCGCTCGTCGCGCACGAACTGGCCCAGGATGCGCGGAAACGAGCCATACGTCCGGGGCGCCGGCTTCTCGCCCAGGAACGTCGAGTCGGTGCCGACCATGCCCAGCGGATGGCGCACGAAGTGGGGGAGCGTCTCACCCCAGGGACCGCTCGTCACCTGGGCGACTCCCAGGTTCTCCGCCAGCAGCAGGTCGCAGATGGCGTCCACGGCATCGGTGCCGGCCTCGGCCATGTAGTCCGCAAGGGTTTGCGACTCCCAGCGAACGAGGTCGGGGAGCGTGAAGGCGCCCAGGCGCACGTCGGCCCAGCCGACCGGGCTCGAAAAGGTCGCGCTGCGCGACCGCAGCTCGTCGCGGATGCGCTGACGCACAGCGCGGTCCGCCAGGCGCTCCTTGAGCCCCATCGGTCCACCGGCCTGCACCCACTGGGGAAGCTGGATCAGCAGCCGGGTCGACGCCCATTCGTACGGGTACGAGTCGAACGTGACGTCCATGCCCGCGGCGTGCGCGTCCTCGACCAGCGCGAACATCGCCTCCGGGCCGCCGGGGTAGGTGCGGCGGTGATAGAAGTGCGTGATATGGACCGGCCCCTCGCCACGCTGCCCGATCTCGATCGCCTCGCGGAACGGGTCCAGGAAGCGGTCGCCCAGCGGGTAGCGGACGTGCGTGTGGTAGAAGCCGCCCAGCGCCGCGGCCTCGCGCGTCAGGGCTGCCAGCTCATCGGTCGAGGCGAATGAACCCGGCGGGTAGTCGAGGCCGCTCGAGATCCCGAACGCGCCCTCCTGCATGCCCTCGCGCAGCATGGCGCGCATGCTGGCCACTGACCGCTCGTCGGCCGCTTCGTCCTCCCAACCGATGGCGCCGATGCGCAGCGCGCTGTTTCCGATCAGCACCGCCACGTTGACCGCCTGCCCGCGGTCGTATTGGCCGATGTAGCTGGCGACGGTGTCCCAGTCGTAGCCGATGGCCGGACGGCCGTCGAGGCCGGCGTTGAGCTCCACGAAGTCGGTGAGGTCCGCCCGATGGGCGAAGGGCGCGTAGCCGTTGCCGTCAACGCCGATCACCTCGGTGGTGACACCCTGCCGCACCTTCGGCTCGTGGCGGGGATCGGCCAGGACGACCAGGCCGCCGTGCGAGTGCAGGTCGATGAAGCCGGGCGAGACGACCAGGCCGGCTACGTCGATCGTGCGTCCGGCGGCCGGCCGCCAGGCGGCGTCGCCGAGGTGGAGCCGCTTGTCGAGCACGCCCACCGTTCCCTCGCGCGGCGGCGAGCCGGTTCCGTCGATCAGGCTACCGCCGACGAGGAGGAGATCGACCGTCTGCGGAAGGTCGCTCACCCACGGATCGTAATTCGCGGATAAGCCCTGGGTGAGCGCTTCGGCGCATGATCCCGGAGTGGACGACTCGACCGTGGGCCGGACGCTGCGGGCCATCCGGCGGCGACTTCGATGGCGCCAGCAGGACGTCGCCGATCGTGCAAGCGTCAGCCAGAGGCTAGTCTCGCTGGCTGAATCAGGCCAGCTCGAGCGCGCAGCGGAGGCTTGTCGCCCGCCATTCCGAGATCTTCGATGCCAGCTTCCCAAATCGTGGGCGCCAGGCTCGCGCATGGCTGGCTCATCCCGCCGGCTCGCTCTCGGCGCTTGGGTTTCTGTCTCCTAGTAATCCTGGTACTGGTAGGCGGGTCGCGGGGCATCCGCGGCGCATTCGGGGGCCCGGTTCACGCTCAGAACGGTCGGCCGAGATGCGACGAAGCGGCACACG
>JBKOZM010000058.1:0-12229 GCA_046725855.1 Chloroflexota bacterium
CATCGGACGTTCCCGGCGGCAGGAGGCCCACGATCGTCGCGCGCACCGGCTCGCTCCCCTCCATGGCGAGCAGGGCCAGGTAGTCGCGCACCCGCTGCGCCGGCGTCTTACCGTGAGCGCGCATGCGAACGATGACGTCCGCCTCGTGCTCGAGGGCGCCGGCGTAGTCGGCGTCGGTCAGCGCCAGGTCGGCCATCAGCGCAGGGACGAAGTCGAGACGAGGGTCTGAGTAGGCCCAACGCACGAACGAGTCGATTGCCTGCGGCTGCCGCTCGTGGTGCCGGGCATGGAATCCCTGCAGGTACTGCCGGCGTTCCGCCTCGGACCGGGTGAGGGCGATCTGCGCCACCTGGCGCATCTCCGGCGTCCATCTTCGGAGCGATTCGACGAACTGGCGCAGCGTCAGACTGCCGGCCGGCTGCGGCCGGAATCGGTGCTCATGGGTGTCCTGCACGGGCCCGTATACTAGCCCGCGCATGCCCCGCCTGACCTCGGCGGGCCGGTGGCCACGCCTGCTGGTCGGAGTCGCCGCGCTCGTCCTCGCCCTCAGCTCGTCGCTGCCGGCGCGTCCGACGGTGGCGGCAGGGCCGCCCCTTCGCTACCTCGGCGGCGACGTCAAGACGCTCGACCCCGCCTTCATCAGCGACCAGGCCGACGTCCAGCTCCTCCTGCAGCTGTATGCCGGGTTGACGCGGCTGGACGAGAACGGCGAGCCGTACCCGTCGCTGGCCGAGTCGTGGACGGTGAGCGACGACGGCCTCACTTACACGTTTCGCCTCCGCTCGGGGCTGACTTTCAGCGACGGCTCGAGCCTAGGTGCGGAGGACGTGCGGCGATCGTGGCTCCGCATCCTGGATCCGGCCACGGGTGCGAGCGCGCCCGACGTTCTGAACGTGATCCAGGGCGCCTCCGCACGGCTGGCCGGAGGCCCCGAGGGCGATGTCGGCATCGCGGCGCCGGATGCCGGGACGCTCGAGGTCCGGCTGCGCCATCCGGCGTCCCATTTCCCGGCGATCACAGCCACCCCCACCACCTTCGTGGTTCCGCCGGAAGCCGATGCCTCCGCCGACTGGCAGACGGCCGACGACTTCGTCGGCTCGGGACCCTATCGCGCCGATGGGCTGGACGGCTCCGACCTGCTCCTGCGGGCAAACGAGCGCTACGTCGCCGGCCCGCCGCCGATCGACGTGGTCCGCTGGGTCGGCCAGCTCGACGGCGACGCCGTGACGGCCTACGCGAACGACCAGCTCGACCTCGTAGGCGTGCCGTCCTTCGATGCCAGCTGGATCGCCTACGACCCGGACCTCGGTTCGGCGCTCCACCTGGCCGCGGCGAACGGCATCCAGTACTTCGGGTTCGACACCACCCGGGCGCCGTTCGACGACGCTCGCGTGCGACGCGCCTTCGCGCTGGCCCTCGACCGGCCGCGCCTGGTCGAGCTAGCCGAGGGGACGTCGTCACAGGCCGCCTCGAGCGTGGTGCCGCCGGCGCTCTGGCCCGACGGCATGGAGGACGATCAGGATTCAGACCCAGCCGAGGCGCGGCGCCTGCTGGACGAGGCTGGCTACGGCGATCGTTCGAAGCTCGGCCTGATCACGGTCAACGGCGCGGGGCTTGGCGTAGGGCCGGCGGTCGCAACCTGGCGCAAGGTGCTGGATGTCGAGATCGCCGTGGAGGGGATGGATTTCGGCGATTACCTTCGTGCCCTCGAGCAGCGCCCGCCGCAGATCTTCACCATCAACTGGATCGTCGACTACCCCTCGCCCTATGCCCTGTACAGCCTGCTCCTGCTGCCCGATGCGGCCAGCAACTACGGCCGCTGGGATGACGAGCAGTTCGTCGAGCTGCTGGAGGCCGCCTCGGCCGCCGAGAACGAGGCTGACCAGGCGCGTGCCTATCGGCTCGTCGATGCGCGCGTCGACGAGGAGGCTCCGGTCATCCCGTGGGCCTACGGCAGCGGTTGGTGGCTGGTCCGGCCCGGCCTGCGTGGCCTGGGCAACCTGACCCTTGGCCTCATCGACCTGGGGAGGGTCTCGTGGGACGAATGAACCGATCTTTGATCGCACTGGTGCTGGCCGTCGTCCTGGGCACCGCGCTCGCCGCGCCGGTGGCAGCCTTCAGTGGCTTCGGCGCGATGAGCGCCGATGCGACCTACGGCGAGGAGATGCGCTTTGGGGTTGAGGTCCTCGGTGGTTCCCCGGATCGCCTGGAGCTCATCCTCCGCTTCGGCGACGAGGAGGGTACGTTCGTCGCGCCGGTGACCCCCACCGGAGGCGAGGGCGAGTACGTCTGGGACGCGTCCCGCGACTACCTGACGCCCAACACGCGGATCACGCACCGATGGCGCGCAACGGACGGCGACCGCGTGACGCTGAGCCCGGAGCGCACCCTGCTATACGACGACGATCGGCCGGGACTGGACTGGAAGTCGGCCCGCATCGGCGATGCCAACGTGCACTGGTACGGCGGCGCGGAGACGCAGGCCCGTCGCTTCGGCGACCTGACGGCGGAGGGCGCCAGCCGTGCCGAGGAGCTACTCGGGCACGAGCTGACCGGGCCCATCGACATCTTCGTGTACGACACGCGCGAGCAGTTCTTCGGTGCGCTGGGGCCCGGAGCGCGGGAGTGGACCGGGGCGGCGACCTTTCCACCTATCCGCACCATCTTCATGTGGCTGGGCGGTGGCCCGT
Organism: Chloroflexota bacterium; assembly: GCA_046725855.1. GTDB lineage: Bacteria > Chloroflexota > Limnocylindria > QHBO01 > QHBO01 > DASQFY01. The sequence goes on from JBKOZM010000058.1 coordinate 2,691, forward strand.
CCGACTACCTCGAGACGACGATCGTCCACGAGGTCACCCATGTCGTCTTCCATGATGCGACCGAGAACCCGTTTCATGAGCCTGCCACCTGGCTGAACGAGGGGATAGCGGTCTGGTCGGAACGCAGGTCCGCGGATGCGGAGCGCTCGACGGTCGAGTTCGAGGCCTCGGGCGGCGGCCTCTTCGCGTTTGACGCCATCACCGACCGATTCCCGATCGGCACCCGTGGCTCGGCCCTCTCCTACGCGATGGGGACGACCATGATCGACATGATCATCCGCCGTTTCGGCCCCGACGCGATCGCCGGCATTGCCGCTGCCTACCGGGACGGGGCGTCCGACGCAGAGGCCCTGAAGGCCGGCACCGGCGAGAGCGCCGATCAGCTCTACCGCGACTACTACGCCGAGTTCGGGGTCGAGCCCCCGCAACCGATCCAGCCGGCCGCGATCCTGCCATCCGACGTGCGCAAGCCGGGCGGCAGCGGCGGCGGTGAAGCGCCCCTCGCCTCGCCGACGGAGGCCGCCAACCCCGGCGCCGCGCCGGGCGACGAGGAGGTTGCCCTCACGTTCCTGCTGGTGCCACTGATCCTGGTGGTCGTGGCCGTGCTGGCCGGCGGGGCTTGGGCCCTCCGCCGGCGAGCAGCCCGCGCGGCGGTCGACGAATGAGCGGGTTCCTGACGCGAGGCCTCGGCGCCCATCGCGGGTGGGCGATCTCGATCGCCGCCGCCCTGGCGGTGACCGGCTTCGTCGGCGCAGCGCAGTGGAACAGCTCGATCACGCGCGAGGCTTTCACCTCGTCGGCTCAGCAGGTCCTGGCGACCCAGGTGGTTGAGCTCGAGAACGAGCAGAAGGAGCTGCGCGACCAGATCGGCGAGGCTGAGGCCGAGGTGCAGCAGTTCCAGGAGGAGTCGACCACAAGCTCGGCGACGCTGGCCTTACTGAACGAGCAGGTGACCCAGGCCCGGCTCTCGGCCGGGCTGGCTGCTCTGCGCGGCCCAGGGGTCGTGATCGAGATCAACGACTCGCAGCGGGTGGTGCCGCCGGGCGACAATCCGTCGAGCTTCATCGTGCTGGTCGACGACCTGCGCGACATCGTCACCGCGCTGTGGGCCTCGGGGGCCGAGGGGATCGCGATCAACGGTGAGCGGCTGGTCGCCACATCGTCGATCTACGGGGTGGGCGCATCGGTCCTGGTCAACACCTCATTCCTGTCGCCGACGTTCCGGATCGAAGCGATTGGTCCGGACGGCCTGCTCGATCGGTTCCTGGTGAATGAGGCCTTCCTGGGGCGAGTGGCGCAGCGCATCGATTTCTTTGGCCTCGAGTTCGCGACGGCCGTTTCCGAGGACCTGACCCTGCCGGCCTTCATCGGCAACACCCGCTTTCGCTGGGCCGTGCCCCGGGAGGGCGGCTGATGCGCTCTCGCCTGGCGCAGGCCAGCCTGTTCGGCGTGACGCTGTTGACCGGCATGCTGCTGGTGGGACAGCTCCGCTCGCAGGCGCATCCCACCGAGATCAGTAGCCTGCCGGCGCAGGAGCTGTCGCAGCTGATCGAGACGCTCGCCGCCCGGAACCGCGAGCTGCGCACCGGGCTGGCTGACATCCGTGAGCAGCTGCGCGAGTATCGCCTCGCCGGCTCCCAGGGCCAGAGCGCGCTGGACGTGACCCGCGAGGACCTGCGGCGCATCACCGCCTTCGCGGCGCTGGCCGGGGTGGAGGGCCAGGGGCTCATCCTGGAGGTGACCGGCGACCTGGACGCCATCGCGCTGAACGACTTGATCAACGAGCTGCGCAACGCTGGCGCGGAGGCTCTGGCCGTGGACGATGTTCGGATCACCCATCGGTCCGTCGCCGTTCAGGGCCCGGTCGGCCTGCTGATCGATGAGGCCGAGGTGGGGGAGCATTTCACCCTCACGGCGATCGGCTCACCCGAGGGCCTGCTGGCCGCCGTCGAGCGGCCGGGCGGGATCATCTCGCAGCTCGAGCAGTTCATCCATGCCACCATCGAGGCGCGCCAATCGGAGCGGATCACGCTGCCGCCGACGAGCGTGTCGCTGGCTCCGGTCGTGGGCCGGCCCGCCGAGTGAAGGACCAGCTCGCCTTGACCCTCGCAACGCGGAGGCCGTAGAAAGGTGCCATGAACGACCTGATCGACGTGGCCCTGGACGCGTCGCAGCGTGCCGGCGCCGGCTATGCCGACGTCCGCATCACCGAGCGTGATGAGGAGTCCCTGACGGTCAAGAACGGGGCACTGGAGGCCGCCTCGTCGAACCGATCGGCCGGCTTCGGCGTCCGCGTCCTGGTCGACGGGGCATGGGGCTTTGCCGGGTCGGCGGTGCTGGAGCGTGACGAGGTTGAGCGCGTCGCCCGTGAGGCGGTGGCCATCGCGCGGGCCAGCGCGCTCGCCCAACGCGAGCCGGTCGAGCTGGACGACACGCCGCCGGCCACGGACAGCTATCGCACCCCGTTCAGCGAGGATCCGTTCGCCGTCTCGATCGACGACAAGCTCAAGATCCTGTTCGAAGCCGATGCCGCCATGGGGACGGTTCCGGGCGTCACCGTGCGCGAGGGGACAATCAGCGCCGCCCGCGAGCGCAAGTCGTTCGCCTCGACGGAGGGTGCTCACATCGACCAGCAGCTGATGGAGGCCGGGGCGGGGATCGAAGCCACCGCGGTCGATGCTGACGACTCGCAGGTGCGCAGCTACCCGAATTCGGCGGGTGGGCAGCACGTGACCGGCGGATTCGAGGCAGTGCGGGCCATGGACCTGCCGGCGCAGGGTGAACGCATTGCCGAAGAGGCGGTGGCGCTCCTGCGAGCAGAGGATTGCCCGTCGGGTGAGATGACGCTGGTGATCGACTCGTCGCAGATGGCGCTGCAGGTGCACGAATCGTGCGGCCACCCGATCGAGCTGGATCGGGTGCTCGGCATGGAGGCCAGCTTTGCCGGCACCTCGTTCCTGACACTCGACAAGCTCGACCACCTCCAGTACGGCAGCTCAAGGGTCAACATCGACGCCGATGCCACCGCTTCGGGCGGCCTGGGGACCTTCGGCTACGACGACGAGGGCGTGCCGGCGCAGAACGTTCCGATCGTGTCGGCCGGACGGTTCGTCGGCTACCTGACCAGCCGCGAGACTGCCCCGGTGGTCGGTCGCCGCAGCATGGGCAGCAGCCGTGCCTCCGGCTGGAACGTGATCCCGCTCATCCGCATGACGAACGTCAACCTGCGTCCCGGCGAGGCCGGCACGCTGGACGACCTGATCGCCGACACCACGGATGGGCTGTTCGTCAGCACCAATCGGTCGTGGAGCATCGACGACCGGCGCCTGAACTTCCAGTTCGGCACACAGGCCGGCTGGCGCATCCGCAACGGCCGCCTGGCCGAGATGGTCAAGAACCCGACCTACACCGGCATCACGCCTGAATTCTGGGGAAGCTGCGACGCGATCTGCGGCGCGTCGGAATGGAAGCTGTGGGGCGTGCCCAACTGCGGCAAGGGCGAGCCAATGCAGACCCATCGCGTCGGGCACGGGGCGGCGCCGTCCCGCTTCCGCAACGTCCAGGTGGGGGTCGGTCGATGGTGAGTGGACGCGTCGAGCGCCGCGCCGCTCCGGACGAGGTGCTCGACCGCGCCCTGGGCCTGGTGGACGGGACTGAGGCGGAGGCCCTGTACCTGGCGCGCGACGCGGCGCTGACCCGCTTCGCCGGCTCGCGCATCCATCAGAACGTGTCGGAGCACGACGCGACCGTGCGGATGCGGATCGTGGACGGCGGCCGTTCCGGCGTGGCGAGCACGAATCGGCTCGACGACGCGGGAATCCGCGAGGTGGTGGCGCGGGCCACCGAGATCTGCCGCCGAGCCGCTCCCAACCCCGACCCGACGCCGCTGCCGTCGGCCGAAGCCGGCGGCGTGGCGTCGGACCTGGGCTACACCCGCAGCACCGCTGAGGCCGAGCCGGAGCGCCGTGCCGAGGCCGCCCGGGCAGTCATCGCGGCTGCCGATGCGGGCCGCCTGGAGGCGAGCGGCGCCTTCTCGACCGAGGCCAACACCATCGCCATCGCCAACACCAGCGGCCTGCGCTCGAGCCACACCACCACCCAGGCCAAGCTCGTGACGGTGATGACCGGCGAGGACCGCGCCTCTGGCTACGCGCAGGCCACCTCCGCCGACGTGGCGCGCATCGACGCGGCGGCGGTCGGCGCCGAGGCCGCCGAGAAGGCGGCCATGGCCGCCGGAGCCGCGGAGCTGGAGCCGGGCGAGTACGAGGTCATCCTCGAGGAGTACGCGGTCGCCACCATCCTCGAGTACCTCTCGTTCGACGGCTTTTCGGCCCTCGCCCTCGAGGAGGGGCGCTCGTTCATGGAGCTCGGCCAGCGGGTGATGGGCCCGAACGTCTCGATCTGGGACGATGGAGCGGATCCGACCGGCCTGCCAGCCGCCATCGATTTCGAGGGGGTCGCCAAGCGCCGGGTCGACCTGGTGACCGATGGCGTGGCCCAGGCGGTCGTTCACGACTCGGCCACCGCCCGCCGTGCCGGCACCACCTCGACCGGCCATGGGCTGCCGGCGCCGAACACGTTCGGCCCCATCACCTGGAACCTGTTCATGGCCCCCGGCTCCGGCTCGAAGCCGAGCATGCTGAGCTCGATCGATCGCGGGCTGTGGGTCACGCGCTTCCACTACGTCAACATCGTCCACCCACGTCGGGCGGTGCTGACCGGGATGACCAAGGACGGCACCTTCCTGATCGAGCAGGGCCGCATCGTTCGACCGGTGCGCAACCTGCGCTTCACCCAGGCCATTCCCGAGGCGTTCAGCCGGATCGAGGCGATCAGCAGCGAGACGCGGCTCGTGGCGGCGGAGTACTCCGGCATCAACGGACGGGTGCCGGCGCTGCACATCGGTCGTTTCGCCTTTACCGGCGCCACCGCGGCCGAGTCGGCCTGAGCGCCGATGACGGCGGTCGAGCTGCGGATCGGTGACGTGCTGCGGCTGCGACGGCAGCACCCGTGTGGCAGTCGCGAATGGCGGGTGGTGCGGCTCGGCGCCGACATCGGCCTGGTGTGTGTCGGCTGTGGGCATCGGATCCTGATGGATCGCCTGGACGTCGAGCGCCGCTACACCGGGCACGTCGAGCGCGGGCCGGAGGAGGAGGGCTAGCCGATGTCGGCCATGCCGCCCGACCTGAGCCGGGACCTGAGCCACGACCTGGGTCCCGAGTTAGCGGGAGCGGGCAACGTCTTCCGCAACCGTGCCTTCGTCTCGCTGTGGATCGCGCAGCTGCTGAGCCAGCTGGCGGCCAACATGGTGCTCGCGGCCTTGATGGCGACGGTCTTCATCGTCACGCGGTCCACCACCGCCAACGCCGTGCTCATCCTCACCTTCCTGGTGCCGGCGGTCGCGTTCAGCACGATCGCCGGCGTCCTGGTCGAGCGCAGCGATGCGCGCCTCATCATGCTGGCCTCGAACATCCTGCGCGCCGTCGGCATCGTCCTGTTCATCCTGGTCGGCACCAACGTCCCGCTGATCCTGGTCATCAACCTGTTCGTCGCCACCGTCACGGCCTTCTTCGCGCCCGCCGAGCTGACCTCCATCCCTCGCATCGTTCCGCACGGCCAGCTGCTCGCCGCCAACTCGGTGTTCGTCATCACCATCAATGCCACCTTCGCGGTCGGCTTCGGATTCCTGGGCCCGCTGCTGCTGACGACCGCCGGTGCGGACGTGGTGTACGTGGTGGTCGCCGTCATGTTCGGGCTGGCGGCCCTCGCCATCGTGCCGCTGCCAACCGTACGGCCCGAGCGGCCGACCGAGCTGCATACCGCCGACGCGACGCACGCCCTGCGGGCCGTCGTCGACGAGGTCAACGAGGGGATCCAGTTCGTGCGCCGGCATCGGCAGATCGCCTGGTCGTTGGCCTACCTCGGTATCGCGGCCAGTCTGATCGGTGTGATGGGCGCCATCGGTCCCGGCTTCGCCACCGACATCCTTCGCCTCCGGCCACAGGACTTCTTCTTCGTGATGGGCCCGGCCGGGCTCGGCGCGGTGATGGGAATCCTGTTCCTCAACGCCTATGGCAAGGCGATCCCGCGGCGCCTGCTGATCGACATTGGGCTGGTGGCGATGGGGGTGACGCTGATTGGGCTGGCGCTGGTGAAGCCGATCACCATCCTCCTGGCGCCGGCCTTCGTCCCGATCGAGGCCAGCCTGCCGGACGCCCTGGCGCCGATCATCTCGCTGATCGCGGTGGTGGTGCTGATCGCGGTGACCGCCGGGGTGGAGTACGCATTCGTGGCCATTCCGTCGCAGACGGCCTTGCAGGAGGAGCTGCCCGTCGGCGTTCGCGGTCGGATCTTCGGCATCCTGAACACCCTCCTCTCGGTCGCCTCGTTCCTGCCGGTCCTGATCGGCCCCATCGCCGCCGACGTGCTGAACCTGGTCTTCCCAGGTGCGGGTATTCCGGTGGTGATGGGCATCCTGGGGCTCGTCACGCTGTGGGCCGGCATCGCCTCGTGGCGCCGCAACGCGGCAGGCGGCCTGCATGCGGTCCGCCCGGGAGCGTCAGCGGAGCCGGGACCTGGATGAGGGATAGGCTCCTGGCGGGGGCCGTGCTGCTCGTCTCGGTGCTGATCGCCTTGCTGGCGATCAGCTATGCGATCGCCGCTCGGGTGCTGCAGGGGCTGATTGGGCTGTCGATGGTGTACGTCGGCTACCTGGCGTGGCGCGGCTGGCGGACCATGCGCGACCCACTGCGCGCCGCCACGTCAGGCGCCGGGATTGCCACGGGCGACGCCACCGGCCGGCCATGGGTGAGCCTGGTGGTGCCCGCGCGCAACGAGGCGGGCGTGGTTGGGGACATCGTGGCGGACCTGGGCCGCCAGGCCTATGCGGATGCGCAGGGGCCGCGCTTCGACGTGGTGGTGGTGGACGACGGCTCGAGCGATACGACCGCCCAGGTGGCGCGCGCCGCAGCGGCGCCCTTTGGCGAGCGGGTGCAGGTGGTCAGCCGCGAGGGACGCCATGGACCGGCGACGAAGGCCGCCGTCCTTCGCTTCGTGCAGCCGTACCTGCGCGGGGAGGTGCTGGCCACCATCGATGCCGACGCGCGCCTGGATCCGGACTTCCTGGAGCGCGTGGCGCGGGCCTGGGAGCGTGATCCCACGGCCGCTGCGATCCAGGCGCAGCGGCGGGCGCTGAACGCGGCGAACGGCTGGCTGCCGGCCGCGCAGGACGAGGAGCAGCTCATGGACATGGCGAGCCAGTGCGGCCGCTGGGCGATGGATGGGACCGCCGAGCTGCGCGGAAACGGCATGTTCGTGCAGCGTGCCGCCCTCGAGGCGGTGGGCGGCTGGGACGAGCGCGCGATCACCGAGGACCTGGACCTGTCGACCAGGCTGGTGGCAGCCGGGCGGCATGTGGCCCTGGCGCCGGAGGCGGAGCTGCGCGAGGAGGCGGTCGACGCGCTCGCACCGCTGTGGAACCAGCGCCTGCGCTGGGCGGAGGGCAGCCTGCGGCGGCTGATGCAGCGCGGGCCGGGTCTGGTTGCCAACCGCGGCCTGCCTGCGCGACGGCGGCTCGACTTCGTCCTGTTCGTCGGCGAGTTCGTGATCCCTCCGCTCTTCGCGACCTCGATCGCCGCCAGCCTGGTGACCGTTGCGCTGCCGCGGCCGGCGGACTGGAGCGTTCCCCTGGCCCTCATGCTGGGCTACGGGATGGGCAGCTTCATGCTTGGGCTGGCGGGACTGGCCGCTCATGGCGTACGCGGCTGGCTGCTGGTCGGTCGTGCCGCTCGCGGCGCGCTGTTCCTCTCTCACTGGCTGGTGGTGGTGCCGGCCGCGCTGCTGCGCATCGCCATCGCGCCTCGCACCGTGGCCTTCGCACAGACGCCGCGGGTCGGCCGAACCGGCGGCTGACGTCTTTCATCCGGCGCCAGCGCGCAGCAGGGGTCCTGATCGGGTCAGTACACAATTCCCGTAGCGGCGGCCGACCGCAGCGACGTAGGATCCGCGCGGCGGGTGATGCGCAATCGCCAGACGGAGGCAATCGATGGCCGACACGGACAACGATCCTCGACAATTTCCCATCGAGGGCGATCCCGGTCGCGCGGTGGGCCCCGGCTACACGGCACCCCCGGCCTCATCCTTCGACCCGCATCGCCTGGACTTCGGGCATCACGCCGGCAAGACGATCGAGGAGCTGGCGGTGGAGGATCCGGACTACCTGCGGTGGCTGGAACGGCACTCCTCGGGGGTCCGCTATCGCGCCGAGATCCACCGCGTCCTGGGCGCGGTTCCGCGCTCGACCGACTGGGGCCGATAGCCAGCCGCAGCTGCGTCGCTCCGCGGCACGGCTAGCTCGCTCTCCGGTTCCTCCAGGCCCCCGGCTCGGCGGCGCGCCTGGCGGCCGCAGCGATCCGGCGCCGCCGCACCAGGGACAGCACCGCCGCGGCCGCTCCGATGACGAGCGCCCCCACCAGGGGCGGTATCGGGTCGGGCGGTGCGCCGGATGCGTTGGCGACGGCCGGTGCGCCGGACTGCTCCGGCAGCGTGGACCCCAGCGGACCGGGGCTCGGCTGGGGCGTGGGCCCGGTGGTGACCGTGAACGTCGCATCGTCACTCTCGGAGCCGCAGCCGCCCGGGCCGGACCCGGCCACGCACATCGTCACCTCATGTGGCCCGGGCGTCGCGGTGGCCGGCACCCGGAAGGCAACCTTGAAGCTGGTGGCGCTGCCGGAGGTCACTGACTTGATCAGCTCGCCGTCCCACAGGATCGAGATGGGGGAGTCGGGCGGATAGCCGGCGCCGATGGCGTCGACCGAAATTCCACGCGGTCCCGCAGCCGGATCGAGGATGAGCCTCGTCTGCGCCGCTGCCGGCGCCGGCAGGGCAAGCGTCATGGCCGCGACCAGCGCGACCGTCGCCGCCCATGGGCCCCGATCTGATCCCCGGCGTCGTTCCGCCATGCGATTCGCCTCCAACCCTTCTGACGTGGAGGGGAGGCTAACGAGGGGCCGTTAGGTGGCACAAGCCCCATTGGTGCCGATCGTGGGGCCGGACCTTCGGCGGGACTGCCATGATTTGGCGCGGTGAACCGGGCCCGCCGTCGCCTGAGCGGCTGGCTGCCTCAGGGCGGCCTGCTGCTGTCGACGCTCATCTTTGGCAGCTACCTGCTCGGCTACGTGCGCGACAAGGCCTTTGCGCAGACATTTGGCGCCGGAGCGGAGCTGGACGCCTACAACGCCGCCTTCGTGCTGCCGGAGCTCACGCTCGACGTCCTGGTGGCCAGCGGCCTGGCGGCACCCTTCGTGCCGATCTTCCTGCGGCTGCGCACAACCGAGTCAGGTGATCCATCGGCCGCCAACGAGTTCGGTCAGACCATCCTCACCGGCGCGGTCGGGCTCATGACGCTGGCCGCCATCGTCCTCTTCATCGCCGCGCCCCAGACGACGGCCCTCATCGCCCCCGGCTTCGGGGCAGAGCAGCGCGAGACGTACGTCGCCCTCTTCCGCGTCATGCTCGTCACGCCGGTCCTCTTCGCCGCC
>JBKOZM010000059.1:0-4022 GCA_046725855.1 Chloroflexota bacterium
TGGAGGGCTGCACGCCCGATGCCAGTCCGCGGTCAGATCAGCCGTTCGTAGGCGCCCAGGGTCAGGAACTCGGCGAAGTCATCGGAGAGGACCAGCTCATCGAGCAGGGCGGCGGCATCGGTCCAGGGTGCGTCGGGAAGGGATGAGCGGAGGCTGGCGAGCTCGTCGTCACGGACGGCGGCGTAGCGGGCGGCGGTCATCAGAGAGGCGTCGTCGAGCGCGACCGAATGTTTCCGCCACTGCCACAGCTGCGAGCGGCTGATCTCGGCCGTGGCCGCGTCCTCCATCAAGTTGTTGATGGCGGCCGCGCCGTTGCCGGTCAGCCAGGCGGCCAGATACTGGAGCGCCACCGTCACGTTGGTGCGCACGCCGGCCTCCGTGATGCGGCCGCCCTCTACCCGCACGTCGAGCAGCTCGTCCGCGGACGGTGACACGTCAGGCGCGCGATCCTTCTGATTCGGGCGCTCGCCCAGCACCGCGTCGAAGATCTCGCCCGCGACTGGCACCAGGTCTGGATGGGCGACCCAGGTGCCATCCGAGCCGTCGCCGGACTCACGTCGCTTGTCCGCACGCACCTGCTCCAGCGCGTTGGCGGTGACCTCCGGCTGGCGGCGGTTCGGGATGAAGGCGCTCATGCCACCGATGGCGTGCGCCCCGCGCCGGTGGCAGGTCTTCACCAGCAGCTGCTGGTAGGCGCGCATGAAGGGCACCGCCATCGTCACCTGGGCCCGATCGGGGAGCACCTTGTCCCGGCGGCTGCGCAGCTTCTTGATCAGGCTGAAGATGTAGTCCCAGCGCCCGGCGTTCAGGCCGGCGGCGTGGTCGCGCAGCTCGTAGAGGATCTCGTCCATCTCGAAAGCGGCCAGGATCGTCTCGATCAGGACCGTGGCGCGGACGCTGCCCTGCGGGATGTCGAGCGCCTCCTGGGCGGCGACGAAGACCTCGTTCCACAGCTCGGCCTCGAGGTGCGACTCGAGCTTGGGCAGGTAGAAGTAGGAGCCCGACCCGCGGTCGAGCAGCTCGCGCGCGTTGTGGAAGAAGGCCAGCCCGAAGTCGAAGAGCGACGCCGCGATGGGGGAGCCATCGACGCGGACGTGTCCTTCCTCGAGATGCCAGCCGCGTGGCCGCACCACCAGGGTCGCCAGCTCGCCGGGGTTCAGGCTGTAGGCCTTTTCATCGGTCTGGAAGGCGAGGCGTCGCCGGACGGCCTCGCGCAGCGCCCATTGGCCGGTGACCACGTTCTCCCAGGTGGGGGAGAGGGCGTCCTCGAAGTCGGCCATGAAGACCTTCGCGCCCGAGTTGAGGGCGTTGATCATCATCTTCGGCTCGGCCGGGCCGGTGATCTCCACGCGCCGATCGTCCAGATCGGCCGCAGCCGGGGCGACATGCCAGCTCTCGTCCTCGCGCACGTGCAAGGTGTTCGGCAGGAAATCCGGCAGCTCGCCGGCGTCGAAGCGGGCCTGCCGCGCCTCGCGATCTGCCAGCAGGCGCTGACGCGTGTTGTTGAAGGACCGATGCAGTTGAGCCACGAAGCCCAGCGCCTCGTCAGTGAGGACGTCGGCGGCGTGATCCGCCGACCGACTCAGCGCGACGCCTGGCACGTCGATGGTCACGACGACCCACCTCCCTCTCGCTCCTGGCGCTCGACAATGAACGGCTTGGGCCGGGTGCCGGCTCGGCTCGCCTCGAGCAACGCGACGAATCGGCGCTCCGTGGTGTCCGGCCGCTTGGCGGACGTGACCCAGTGGGCCGCCTGCCGACGGAATGACGGCTGCTCGGTCTGCCAGCGCTCCCAGACCAGTGGCTCCGCCCTGAGCCGCGCGATCATGTCGGGTGGCAGCTCGACCGGTGGGCGCTCGTACGAGTAGCTCGCGTCGCGGCGCCGATCCCGCTCCTCGAAGGTGCGCAGCCCGGCGGGGTGCATTTGCCCGGCTGCCTTCAGCTGGGCGACCTTGCCGATGTTCACCGCGCTCCAGCTGCTGCCCTTGCGCCGCGGCGTGAAGCGGATGGCGTAGACCTCGTCATCGATGCGGCGGGTGATGCCGTCGATCCAGCCGAAGCACAGCGCCTCGTCGACTGCCTGGGGATAGCTCATCGACTGCTTCGGGATGCCCTTCTTGTAATGGCCCACCCACAGGTGCGTGGCGCGGTCATGGTTGGCCTCCAGCCAGCGGCGGAAGTCGGCGGCGCTGGCGAAGATCCTGACCTCGCCTGGCGCTGGGGGCTCAACCGGCATGGCCCGAGCTCGACCAGGCAGCGCGCGAGAGTCGGTACAGGACGTGCCGCACCAGCTGCGGGTAGGCGCGCGGATCGACGCGGGGATGATCGAAGTCGTCGGACGGGTCGCGGACAAGGCCGATGCGCTCCATGACGCGCCGCGATCGAACGTTCTGGGGAACCGTGAAGGAGACGATCTCCTCCAGCCCGACGTCCTCGAAGCCGAAACGGAGCGCCTCCCGCGCCGCCTCGGTCGCATAGCCATTGCCCCAGTATCTGTGGGCGAGACGCCAGCCCACCTCGACCATCGGGGAGCCGAACACGTAGTCCGCCGGCCAGAGTCCAACATAGCCGATGAAGCGGGAGACGCCGGCGACCTCGACCGCCCAGAGGCCCCAGCCGGCCCTGTCCCACTGCTCCTCGATGCGATCGACGAATGCATCCGACGCCTCGCGGCTCATCTGGCCCTGCAGGTATTCCGTCACAGCGGGGTCCGCATTCAAGGCCGCAAACGGCTCACGATCCGCCTCGCGCCAGCGGCGCAGGATAAGGCGGTCCGTCCGCACGGCGCGTGGCACGGACGTCCTCGAACGTGGCTCGCTCACCAGCCCCCTTCCTCGCGGATGAGGCGATGGAGGACTCGGGATCCGACCGCGCGCCGGTAGTCGGCGGTGGAACGGACGTCATCGATCGGGTCGAGCTCCTCGGCCAGCGCTGCGGCGGCCGCGTCGGCTGTGGCCGGCGTCGGGGAGGCTCCCTCCAGGACGGCCTCGGTGCGCGGCGCGCGGATCGGCGTGGCGGCAACGGAGCCGAGCGCCAGTCGCACATCGGTCCAGGCCTCATCGGACTCGCCGCGCCAGGCGAGCGCCATCACGACCTTGCTGATCGCCTGTGCGCGCCGGGTGCCGACCTTCCGGAAACGGACCTGGCGATTAGCAACCAGCGGGAAGCGAATGCGGAGGAGCAGCTCGTCGTCGGCGCGGGCGGTGCGGCGGTAGGCGGGCCAGAACTGGCCGGCGGGTACGCTGCGCTCGCCCCGGGCGCTGCCGAGCACGAGCTCGGCGTCGGTGGCGAGCAGGATGGGCAGCGTGTCCCCGGCCGGCGAGGCGTTGACCGCGTTGCCACCGAGCGTGCCACGATTCTGGATCTGGGCGGCCCCGATCGTGGCGGCCGCTTCCGCGAGCGCGGGCAGGAACTCGGTCACGAGCGGCGAGCGCCGGATCTCGGTGTAGGTGCTCAGCGCACCGATGACCAGGGCATCCGGCTCCACGGCGATGCCGCGCAGCTCCTCGAGACCCCAGATGTCGAGCACCCTCTCCGGCAGCTCACCCAGCTCGCCGGTGATCTGCACCAGGAGGTCAGTGCCGCCGGCGACCGGCTGGTGCGTGGCCGCAGTCAGCAGCTCGTACGCCTCACTCAGGCTGCGCGCCGAGACGACGGGTGGCTCGACCGGCATCGCGCGATGGTCAGTGCGGATCGGCGGCGCGCCGCCGCTCGGCAGCCAGCGCGATGGCGTCGATGATCTTCGTGTAGCCGGTGCAGCGGCACAGGTTGCCGGCGATCGCCTCGCGGATCCGCGTCTCGTCGCCGTCGCCGCCGGCATCCAGATACGCCCGAGCGGCCATGAGCATGCCCGGGGTGCAGATGCCGCACTGCGCCGCGCCATGCTCCAGGAAGGCCTCCTGGAGGGTGTCGAGCTCCCCGCGCTCGCGCGCGGCGAGCGACAGGCCCTCGACCGTTCGAACGATGCGCCCCTCGACCTGGCAGATGGGCACGAGGCAGGCATCGACGACCTGCCCATCGAG
>JBKOZM010000060.1:0-6326 GCA_046725855.1 Chloroflexota bacterium
ACATCCGAGTTGCACCCGGAGTCGGAGCGTCCGTGTCGCTCCCCCCATGGATGAGCAGCACCGGACGGCTGCCCATCTCGACGATTGCGTCGATCGGGTCGGCGCCCAGCACCCACGCGCCAGTGCGCACCCACGTGCCCACTGCTATGGCCAGGTGGCCGACCTCGCCAAAGGGATAGCCCGCATTCCGGATGCGAGCGACCATCGCTGAGGACAGCCGGTCGTGCGTCGACTCGAGAATCAGCGCGTCGACGCGCTCATCGTGCGCGACGACGTTGACCGAGGTCTGGCCGCCCATCGACTGGCCGAAGACGGCGAGCCGATCCGGATGCAGGTTGGCGTCGACCCAGTCGAGCATTGCCTCCAGGTCGAGCTGCTCGTTGATCCCCTGGGTCGTCTCTGCGCCCGTGCTCTGGCCCGAGTTCCGAAGGTCGAAGAGGACTAGGTTCCATCGGTCATGCATGAAGATCGCGTCCTCCAGCATGCCGCTCTTGTTGTCCCCATACCCGTGCACCACCACGACGGTCGGCCCATCGCGCGGGATCGGCATCCCGGCGGGAATCCACCAGCCCGCGATCCGGATCCCGTCGGTGGTGACCACCTCGTCGCCAGGCTCTTCGCCCTGTTGCGAGCAGTCAGTCGGATCGGGTTCGCCGGCGAGCAGGTCCGCATCGGTGGCCTGGTCGTAGTTGATGGCCTCGTACTCCCAGCCCAGCACCGTTGGCGTGCGACAGTCGTGGTTCGGGTTGGGTGGGTGGACCAGTTGGTCCGAGCCGGACCAGCCCATGTAGGTGAAATAGCCAACGAAGCCGATCAGCAGGAGGGCGATCAGGAGCCGGATGAGGCGGCGTGGTGACGTCATGCGCACATGGTGGCAGCCGGTCACCGCGGTCGAACTGCGGTGACGTTCGTCCTCTATACTCGACCGACACCCGCAGCGCCGAACGCCGTGCACCCGATCCGAGCAGTCACGTCCGACGACCACCGATCGAGCCCGCGCCGGCCGACGCCCGCGGGCGTTTTCGTGCCGGTCTGGGTGCTGGTGTGATCGAGCAGCCGGCCGTTGCGCGCCAGGCCAGCCCGGCTGCCGATCCGGTGGCGACGCGCCTGCGACGGGCCTATGGCTTCGACGAGGTGGCGCTCGTCCCCGGCGCAGTCACCGTGGATCCGGCCGAGGTGGAGCTCTCCGTCGAGATCGGCGGCCGGCGGCTCGAGATTCCGATCATCGCGGCAGCCATGGACGCCGTCGCGGACGTGGACTTCGCGGTCGCCATGAGCCGCCACGGCGGACTGGCGTTCGTCAACCTCGAGGGCCTGTACACCCGCTACGAGGATCCAGTCGCGATCATCGAGCGAGTGGCGGCCGCGGCCAGTGGCGAGGCGGCGGCGCACGTGCTGGCCGAAGCGTACGAGGCACCCGTTCGCGACGAACTGATCGTCGCCATCATCGCCCGCATCAAGGCGCAGGGAGCAGTGGCGGCGGTGGCGACCACGCCGGCATCGGCCTGGCACCACGCCGAGGTGGCCGCCGAGGCCGGCGCCGACCTGTTCCTCGTCCAGTCACAGGTCTCCAGCGCCCGCCACATCTCGACCGGCGCTCGGGTCCTGTCATTGGCCGACCTGACCGGGGCGCTGCACCTGCCGGTCCTGGTCGGCAACACCGTCAGCGGCGAGGCCGCCTACCAGCTGCTCCACCAGGGGGCCGCGGCGATCCTGGTCGGCGTGGGGCCGGGGGCCGCGTGCACCACCCGCGAGGTGCTGGGCATCGGCGTCCCTCAGGTCAGCGCCACCCTGGAGGTGGCTGCGGCCCGTGATCGGTTCGCCGCCGAGACCGGCCGTTACGCGCCGGTCATCACCGACGGCGGCATGCGAACCGGCGGCGACATCGCCAAGGCGATCGCCTCCGGCGCCGATGCGGTCATGCTCGGCAGCCCGCTGGCGGCCGCGCTCGAGGCGCCCGGCCGCGGCTTCAACTGGGGCATGGCGGCCCCCTCGCCAACGCTGCCGCGCGGCACGCGCATCAAGGTGGGCGAGCGGCTGCCGCTCGAGCAGATCCTGTTCGGCCCGGCGGCCACGACCCACGGCACGCAGAACCTGGTCGGCGCACTGCGCCAGTCCATGGCGGCGCTCGGCGCCCGCACGATCGCCGAGATGCATGAGGTCGAGATGGTGATCGCCCCCGCGATCGCGACCGAGGGCAAGTCCTGGCAGCTGCGCGAGGACCGCGCTTGAGCGAGCCGGCCCGCGGCGACCACGAGCGACGACCGGCCTCGTCGCAGCGCGGCCGGACGGTCCACGGGGAGGCGGCCAATGCCGGTCACCGCGTCCTGGCTCCCGACGACGCCGAGGTCGAGGCATACCTGGAACAGGCGCTCCACGCCCCGCCGCCGACGCGGGCCGGGGACGGGGGCACGGCTCAGGAGCCCGATACGGTCGTCATCCTGGACTTCGGCTCGCAGTTCGCCCAGCTCATCGCGCGCCGCGTGCGCGAGCTGCACGTCTACTCCGAGCTGCTGCCCCACGACACGCCATGGGCGGAGATCGCCAGGCGCAGGCCGAAGGCGATCATCCTGTCCGGCGGGCCGGCATCGGTCTATGACGAGGGCGCGCCGCGCCCGGATCCCGCCATCTGGACCGGGCGGGTGCCCGTGCTGGGCATCTGCTATGGGTTGCAGCTCATGGCGCACGAGCTCGGTGGTGAGGTGGTGGCCAGCCCGAAGCGCGAGTACGGGCCGGCATCGGTCATCCTGACCGAGGAGGACGGCCTATTCGCCGGGATCGACCGCGAGCAGCCGGTCTGGATGAGCCATGGCGACTCGATCCTGCGCCCACCGCCCGGATTCCATCCCACCGCCCAGACCGATTCGACCGCCTTCGCCGGCCTGTCCGATCCGGCCCGCGGCTTCTACGGGATCCAGTTCCATCCCGAGGTGGCGCACACCCCGCGCGGCAAGGAGGTGTTGCGCAACTTCGTGGTCGAGATCGCCGGCGCGCGGCAGGACTGGACGCCGGCCAGCTTCGTCGAGTCGACCGTCGACGAGATCGCGCGTCGGGTGGGCGACGGTCGGGTCATCTGCGCGCTGTCAGGCGGGGTCGACAGCGCGGTGGCGGCGACGCTCGTGCATCGGGCCATCGGCGACCAGCTGACCTGCATCTACGTCGACCACGGGCTGATGCGCAAGCGCGAGTCCGAGCTCCTGCGCGCCACGTTCGAGGAGCATCTCGGCATGCGGCTGGTGATGGTCGACGCTCGAGACCGATTCCTCCGCCGGCTGGCCGGCGTGGAGGATCCGGAGGAGAAGCGCCGCATCATCGGCGACGAGTTCATCCGGGTCTTCGAGGAGGAGGCCAGTGCGCTGGGCCGCATCGACTTCCTGACCCAGGGCACGCTCTATCCCGACGTGATCGAGTCGAAGACGGCCGAGACGAAGGCCGCCGCCAAGATCAAGACCCACCACAACGTCGGCGGCCTGCCGGCCGACCTGCGCTTCCAGCTGATCGAGCCGCTGCGCTATCTGTTCAAGGATGAGGTGCGGGCGGTCGGCCAGGAGCTGGGCCTGCCGGAGGCGATGGTCCTGCGCCAGCCGTTCCCCGGGCCGGGCCTGGCGATCCGCATCATCGGCGAGGTGACCGCGGATCGGCTCGAGACGCTGCGCGACGCGGACTGGATCGTGATCGACGAGATCAAGGCCGCCGGGCTGTATCGGTCCCTGTGGCAGTCCTTCGCGATCCTCACCCCGGTGCGCTCGGTGGGGGTCATGGGCGACGGCCGCACCTACGCCAACGTGGTCGCCATCCGGGCGGTCACCTCGGACGACGGCATGACCGCCGACTGGGCGCGCCTGCCGTACGAGGTGCTGGCCAGGATCTCGTCGCGGATCGTGAACGAAGTGCCCGGGGTCAACCGCGTCGTCTACGACGTCAGCTCCAAGCCGCCGGCCACGATCGAGTGGGAGTGACCTCCCTTACTCCGAGCGCAGGTAACTGAGCACCGCCAGCACGCGCCGGTGATCGGCGTGGGTCGGTTCCAGGCCGAGCTTCGCGAAGATCCGCGTCACGTGGCCCTCGATCGTCTTCGGGTCGAGCACGAGGCGCTTGGCGATCCCGTTGTTCGACAGTCCCTCGGCCATGAGGGCCATGATCTCGCGCTCACGCGACGTGAGCTCGTCGAGCGGCGTGTGGGCTCGGGGCCGGCCGAGCAGGCGGGCGACGACCTCGGGGTCGATCACCGAGCCGCCCGCGGCGACCCGCCGCACTGCCTCTGCCAGGTCGGCGATGCGGGTGACGCGGTCCTTGAGGAGGTACCCAACGCCGGCTGGATCCTCACGAAGGAGGTCGACGGCGTAGCGCGTCTCGATGTATTGCGACAGGACCAGGATGGCGGTGCCGGGGTGCTCGCGGCGGATGCGCTGCGCCGCCTCGAGACCTTCGGTCGTGTGCGTTGGCGGCATGCGCACGTCGACCACCGCCACGTCGGGACGCTCTCGCTCGACGAGATGCAGGAGGGTGCCCACGTCACCGGCCTGGCCGACCACCGCGAAGCCGGCCGCGGAGAGCGAGGCGGCGAGCGCCTCGCGCAGCAGGATGGCGTCGTCCGCCAGCACGATTCGCAGGGGCAATGCAGGTTCCGCCATTACGGCTGCTCGAGCGGAATGCGGGCCCGGAGCGTGGTGCCCTTCCCCGCCGCACTGTCGACTGAGAAGGTGCCTCCGATGGCGGCCAGCCGATCCGCCAGGCCCTGGAGTCCGGAGCCGTGGCTTGGATCGGCGCCGCCCGCGCCATCATCGGCCACCATCACCGCGACTTCACCATCCTCGAGCGCCACCTCCACGTCGATGCGGCTGGCGCCCGCGTGTCGCGCAGCGTTGGTCAGGGCCTCGGCGATCAGGAAGTAGGCAGCGGCCTCGATTTCCTGGGGCAGGCGCGTTTCGACGATGCGATGCCGAACCGGAATCGGCGTCCGCTCGGCGAGCGCCTCAACCGCCGCCGCCAGGCCACGCTCACCGAGGATCGGTGGGTGCAGGCCGCGCGCCAGGTCCCGCACCTCTCTGATCGCCTGCAGAAGCTCGCCGGTCGTCGCGTCGATGAGCTCACCGGCGCCCTGGACGCCTCCCCTCGCCTGGTCGAGTCGCATCGCCAGCGCCACCAGGCGCTGCTGGGCGCCGTCATGCAGGTCGCGCTCGATCCGGCGGCGCTCCGCGTCGGCCGCCTCCACGATTCGGGCTCGGGATGCGCGTACCTCCTCAAGCTGAGCGCGGACCTGCGCGGCGAGACGCTCGTTCTCGAGCGCCATCGTCGCGACCGATGCCACCGCGTTGACGCGCCCTGGATCCTCGACCTCGATCGCCGGGTCGTACAGGAGCTCGGCGAGCAGCTCGCCATCTCGCTCGAGCCGCGCGACGCCGCGCGTCGGGTCTGGTCCGCTGGGGACGTCGACGGGCCGCCCCTCAGGATCCACGAAGCCACCACCGGTCGGGGCCGGAAAGGCGAGCGCCAGGGTCGGATCGCGTAGAGCCCTGGCCATGGTGTCGCGCAGCCCTCCGAGTGGGACACCCCGAGCGAGCTCAACGGCCAGGTCGGCGATCGCTCCGCGGGTCAGGCGGGTGGCCAGCAGGCCGGCCAGGAACCCAGCCGGGATGGCCGCATGGATGAACGCCAGCGGGGTGGTGCTCAGTGCGACCCCGACGCCGGCCCAGGCATCCTGGTTCATGGCGAGGATGTATCGCGCAGCGGTGACGCCCAGCTCCACGGGTGCCACCACCGCAACCGGCAGCAGGGTGCGCCGTAGGGCCGGGCTCGCCAGCCGCCAGCGCCGCCAGAGACCGATGCTGACGCCGATCGCCAGCAGCGGAATCAGCAGGCTCAGATCAGGGCCCAGGAGCCATGCCAGCTCCTCGTTCGGCCACAGCAGGAAGGGGTTGACCTGGCAGCGCGGGAAGCAATCGGCGCTCTGCGGATCCCACACCACGGCCCAGCCGACCCGAGCGATGCCAAGGATCGCGTAGGCGGCGATGATGAGCGTTCGGTCGTAGTGGCTGACAAGCCGGCCGCTCGGAAACGCCAGCACCAGGTGCGCGAAGACCACCGTCCCCAGGCCGATGGACATCTGCCACAGCGTCCAGGTCAGGGAGGTGTTGACGACCCACAGCACCCCGAGCGCAGCGACCGCGCGAGAGAGCAGCAAGAGCTTCCACATGCGGCCGCGCGGATCGCGCCAATAGGTGGCCAGCATGGCCGCGACCCACAAGAGGTCGCCGACGAAGGCCGCGGCAGCGAACGCCGGGTTGAGCGGCGTCAGCAACGGATACGGATACAGGAATGGTGCG
>JBKOZM010000061.1:0-2733 GCA_046725855.1 Chloroflexota bacterium
GCATCCCCAGCTCGTCGAGCTGGCGCGGCGCCAGAAGATCCCGCTGCTCGCAACGAACGACACGCACTACACGCACCCGGAGCAGTACGAGGCGCACGACCTCCTCGTCTGCATCCAGACCGCGTCGAACCTCGACACGCCGGGGCGGATGCGCTTCGAGAACAACGAGTTCTACCTGAAGCCGGCGGCCGACATGCGCCGCCTCTTCCGCGGCGAGCTGCCGGAGGCGTTCGACAACACGCTGGTCATCGCCGAGCAGTGCAACGTGTCGCTCGACTTCACCGGACTGCGCCTGCCGCACTTCGAGGTGCCCGAAGGCGAGACCGATGCGTCCTGGCTGCGCAAGGAGTGCGAGCGCGGATTACTGGAGCGTTACCAGTCGCTTACCGATGAGATTCGCCACAGGCTCGACTACGAGCTCGGGATCATCGATCGGATGGGGTACAGCAGCTACTTCCTGATCGTCGCCGACTTCATCCGTTTCGCCCGCGAGCGGGGGATCATGACGACCTGCCGGGGCAGCGCCCCCGGCTCCATCGTCACGTACTCGCTCGGCATCACGCCGGTCGATCCGCTCGAGTACGGCCTGCCGTTCGAGCGCTTCCTGAACCCGGACCGGGTGACGATGCCGGACATCGACATCGACTTCCAGGACAGCCGGCGTGACGAGGTCATCGAGTACGTCACCCGCAAGTATGGCGACGACCGGGTGGCGCAGATCATCACCTTCGGGACGCTGGGCGCGAAGGCCGCCATCCGCGACGTGGGCCGCGCCATGGGCCTCACCTATGCCGAGGCCGATCGCGTCGCCAAGGCGGTGCCCAACGAGCTGAGCATCTCACTCGACCGCGCCGTGGAGACCTCGCCGCAGCTGCGCGAGCTGATGGCCGGCGACGACCGGGTCGACAAGCTCATCGGCATCGCCAAGCAGCTCGAGGGCGTCTCGCGGCACGCGTCGACCCATGCAGCCGGGATCGTCATCAGCCGCGAGCCTCTGACCGAGATCATGCCGCTCCAGCGCGCGACCGACGGGCGCACCACGATGACCCAGTTCGAGATGCACGCCTGCGAGGCGCTGGGGCTCCTGAAGTTCGACTTCCTGGGCCTCATCAACCTCACCATCCTGGCCGAGGCCGTCGAGCTGGTGCGGACGCATCGGTCCATCAGCCTCAACGTGGACGAACTGCCGCTCGACGACGCCAAGACGTTCGAGCTGCTGGGCCATGGCGACACGATGGGCGTCTTCCAGCTGGAGGGCTCGGGGATGCGCCGGTACGTCCGCGAGCTCAAGCCCACCGAGGTGCGCGACCTGGCCGCCATGGTCGCCCTCTTCCGCCCTGGACCGATGGCGAACATCCCCGCCTACATCCGCCGCAAGCACGGTCTCGAGCCCGTGACTTATCTCCATGACTCGCTGGAACCCGCGCTGAAGGACACGTACGGGATCTTCGTCTACCAGGAAGACATCATGACCGCGGCCATCGCGATGGCCGATTACACCGGCCCCGAGGCGGACAACCTCTGCTACGCGATCCGCAAGAAGAAGGAGGACGTTCTCCGCCAGCACGAGGCGAAGTTCAAGGCCGGGGCGAAGAAGAAGGGCATCCCGCCGCACATCGTCGACAAGGTCTTCGCCGAGTTCGAGCCCTTCGCCCGATACGGCTTCAACAAGGCCCACGCCACCTGCTACGGGCTGATCGCCTACCAGACGGCCTACCTGAAGGCCAACTACCCGATCGAGTTCATGACGGCGGTGTTGAACGGCTTCCGAGAACGCGCGGAGAAGGTCGCCGCGGTCATTGCGGAGTGTCGCCGGCTTGGGATCGAGGTCCGACCGCCGGACGTGCAGAAGTCCGGGTCCCTCTTCTCTGTCGAGACGGATGCCTCTGGCGCGCCCGAGGCCATCCGCTTCGGCCTATCGGCGATCAAGAACGTCGGCGAGGGAGCAGTCGAGGCGATCGTCGGCGTCCGCGACGGGGGAGCGGAGCCGGGGCCGTTCGTGTCCCTTGACGATTTTTGCCGGCGCGTCGACCTCCATGTGCTCAACCGTCGCGTCGTCGAGTCGCTGATCAAGGCCAATGCCATGGCGTCGCTGGGGAATGCATCGGCGCTGCTCGAGGCGCTGGACGCGTCTTTGGAAAACGGCGCGCGGCACCAGCGCGACGTGGCAGCGGGCCAGTCGACGCTGTTCGACCTCTTCGCGCTACCCGCGGAGAGCGGCGGAACCTCGTTCCTCGCCGGCGGCGACGAGATCCCGAAGCGCGAGCGGCTGCGGTGGGAGAAGGAGCTCATCGGGCTGTACCTGTCCGATCACCCGCTGTCGGAGATCGAGCAGTCGCTGCCCGACTACGCGACGGCCCTGGTCGTCGATCTTGCGGAGGAGGCCGATCAGACGAAGGTGACGCTGGGCGGGATCGTCGCCGGGTCGCGACGCGTGATCACCCGTGCCGGCCAGACGATGCTCGTCGCGACGCTGGAAGACCTCACCGGGTCCGTCGAGGTCGTGGTCTTCCCGAAGGTCTACGAACAGACCGCGCTGGCCTGGGCCGACGATTCGATCGTGCTCGTCGCCGGCCGCCTCGACCGCCGCGACGAGGCGCCGCAGATCCTGTGCGAGGCGGTCTGGCCCTGGGACGACGCGGTGCGGATGGGGGTCGAGGCCTTCGGGGCCGAGCGAGATCGACTCATGGCGCCGCGCGGGCGTTGGGACCAGCGCAATGGACGCACCTCGTC
>JBKOZM010000062.1:0-21334 GCA_046725855.1 Chloroflexota bacterium
CTCCAGATCGGCGCGCCGATGAACCGGGATGGGCGCGCGGGGGCGGTATGATACCAGCCGTCCTGGGCGCCGCCGCCGCGACAACCCGTGCCAATCGCCTGCGTGTGCCCCCTCCGGAGCGCTGCCGTTGGATGACCTGAACCAGATCCTGGCTGACAACCTGGCGCTGCTGGTCGCCGCGATTGGCGTGCTGCTGCTGGTCCTGCTGATCGTCGTGGTCGTGCAGACCATCCGCCTCGGCCGGGCGGTCCGCTCCTATCGTGCGCTCGGCAGCGGGGGGTCGGATGGGTCGCTGGCGGACATCCTCGACCTGCAGATTGGACGGGTGGAGGCGGTCGGCGCACGGCTCGAGGAGCTGAACCGGATGGCGGGCGAGATGGAGCAGCGCACGCGGACCAGCATCCAGCACATCGGCCTGGTGCGCTTCAACCCGTTCGAGGACACCGGCTCCGACCAGAGCTTCGCCATCGCGCTGCTCGACGACCGGCGGGACGGGATCGTGCTGTCGAGCCTCCACGGGAGGGCCAACACGCGCCTCTTCGCCAAGCCGGTAGAGGGTGGCGAGTCGAAGCACGCGCTCTCCGATGAGGAGGCGCAGGCCATCCGTATCGCGATCTCGGGCACGGGTCAGACTTCGACGGGCGGCTGACCGCCGCCGCGGGCATGCCGGATCCAGGACCGATCGATCCCGCCCAGCATCGCCTGGCTGCCGGCCGCCTCCAGGCCGCCCTGCGGCGGATCCACCGCCGCGAGCCACTGCGGGCTGACGTGCGGGTGGACGCCGTCATCGCCGAGCTGCGGGCGGCCCCTCGCCAGCCGCCGGGCCATCGCGGGTCGACGCCGCTGGCGCTCGACGACGACGCGCTGCGAGCCGTCGTCGATGACCTCGTCGCGGCCGGGACCCTGATCCGCAGCGGCCATCGCGTGCGGCTGCCCGAGCACGCCCCGAGCCTCGAGCCCGAGATGCGGGCCCGCGTCGAGACGCTGCTGGCCGGCCTGCGCGCCGCCGGCGCCGCGCCCCCGCGGGTCGATGGCATCGCCGCGCGACTGGGCATCCCGGCCGGCGTGCTGGCCCAGCTGCGCGCGACGGGAGAGCTGGTGACGGTCGCGCCAGGGATCGACTATCCCCGTGACGTCTGGGAGGAGCTCCGTTCCCGGATCGATACCCTCGCGACACGCGGCCGGCTGACGGTCGGCCCGCTGCGCGACCAGCTGCATGCCAGCCGTCGTCATGCCGAGGCGCTGCTCGCCCACTGGCGCGCCGAGCGCCGGCGCGTCAGGCCGAGGCGCTGAGGCGGTTGAGCGCGTCGTCGGCCGGCGGCAGCTCGTCCCCGGACACGATGCGCGCCTGACGGAAGGCGGCCGCGGCGGCCGGCCGGTCGCCGCGCTCTTCGTAGCGCTCGCCCAGGGCCAGCAGCAGGTCCACGCAGCGGCCGCGCAGGAGCTCGCGCCGCTCCTCGACCTGTGCCGAGTCGCCATAGAAGGGACAGTCGTCCAGGAAGTCGCCGCGGTACAGCGATCGCGCGCGCTCGAGGTGGCGCAGCGCCGTGTCGCCATCAGCGGCGGCGCTGGCCGCCGCCATCTCCTCCTCGAAGGCGTCCGCGTCCGACCACGCCACCAGCGCCGGGTCGAGGCGGTATCGGTCGTTGTGGAAGGTGATTGCGCCACCCCGATTGCCGCCGCGCCGTCCCGGCTCGAGCGTCGTGCGCAGGCCTCCGAGCGTGCGGTGGAAGGCGAGGTCGGCCCGGTCCAGGTCGACGTCGGGCCAGATCAGCTCGACGATCTCGTCCTTCGCCGCGCCGCGCTCCCCACGGTCGAACAGGAAGGCGAAGACCGCCTCCGCCTGGCGGGTGCCGGCCTTGGCGCCGCCCCACTGTCGCACCATCGTCCCGGCTCGCTCGACGCGCAGCGGTCCCAGCGCAAAGACCTGGAGGCCGGCGTCCCGAGCTTCCGCCTGCACGATCGCCTGGCTGAGCACCTCGCCACGCGTCTCGAAGGCCGCCGACTCGGCGGACAGCGACTCCAGCACCTTGGCCTGCACGTCGTGCCGCTCGGTCAGACGCAGGGACGAATACAGGAATCCAGCCGCCAGGGAGAGCAGCTGCGCCTCCTGCGGGGTGAACGGCAGCTGCGAGCGCTTGGGGCCAAAGGACACCGATCCCAGCTGCCCGTCGGCTCCGAGCGGCAGGCGCATGGCCAGCGGCGAATCGGGCGTGGGCTGCCCGTGCTCCGCAATGACCTCGGCGGCGGGCGACTCGACGCGCGCACCGAGCAGCCGGAAGGTGCGGCTCAGCCGGGCCAGGGCGGGGACCACCACGTCCTCGGGCCGCTGGGCGGTCAGCACGTCCTGGCCGAGCGCCTGGAGCAGCCGGTCGTAGGCCGTTTCCTCGGCCGACCGCCGACGCGTGGCGCGCCGCGCCCAGCCGGCGATCGGATCGAACAGGGCTAGCGTGACGACCAGCGCCAGGCCGGTCACGACCGGCAGCTGGATGGCAAGCACGTCCTCGGTCCACTGCTCGAGCCCGATCAGGACGGCGACGTAGATCGTCACGCCCAGCCCGACGACGACCGAGTAGCGGAAGGCCTGGACGGCCACCCTCGGGGAGAGGAAGACGCCCTGCGAGAAGACGGCGTAGGCAGCCAGGATGACGGCCACCGTCACGAGTGAGACGCCGATCCACGGATCGGTGTCGGCGGGGCCAGGCAGGAAGCGCAGGATCCCGCCCAGCGCCCCGACCGCGACCGTGGCCAGAGCGGCCAGCAGCTGCCGCCGACGCGACACGTCCGCCCCGGCGGCGTCGAGAGCGCGAATGATCCAGTAGAGCGCGGCGCCGAAGATGACCATCCGGAAGGCGATCCAGGCCCACCCGAAGACCTCGCCGGGGATCCCCCGCAGCTCGAAGTGGGGCGGTGAGACGGAGAACTGCTGGTCGGGGAAGAGCACGGCGCCGGCCGCCATGATGCCGCTGATGGCGTACGTCGCGACCAGCAGCACGTTCTGCGCGGTGCTGCGCCGGCCTTCGACGGCGAGGGACAGCGCGATGTGGAGCGTGCCCACCGGCAGTAGGAAGGCGGCGACGTCCTCGATCGCGTTGAGCGGGCGGCTGAGCGTCTCGGGATCCGCCGTCAGACGCTGCACCATGATCGCGACCGACCAGACCACCAGGTATCCGGTGAGCAGCGCGAACACGCGAGCGCCCGGCTGCCGGCCGGCGCGGGTCAGCACGACCAGCCCCAGCCACGTTGCCAGGATGGCGGTCACGCCGTGGGCCACGATCTCGAGCTGCTCGGGCAACCCGGTCCTCCCTCGGTCGAGTGGCAAGGGCAGCCACGCCACGTTACGCCGCGGGGTGGTCAGACGACAAGTAGGACCGAACAACAGCCCCGTCCAAGACGCGACACGCAAGCTGTCCGGTAAGCGCGCGATAACGACGGGGTGAATGCCCCCTGGGCTACCATCGAGGACGTGCCAGCGGTCGTGCCATCACCCGACCAGCTCCCGTTCTTCGAGGAGCTGGTCGCCCCGCCGCCGCGGCGAGCCCGCCCCCACCTCCGCATCCAGCCGCCACTGCTGGCCGACCTGACGGCGCGGCAGCGCAAGGCGGTCACCTATGGCAATGGCCCGCTGCTCATCGTGGCCGGCGCCGGGACCGGCAAGACGACGGTCATCACCCGGCGCATCGCCTGGCTGATCGCGGAGAAGCGGGCCAAACCTTCCGAGATCCTGGCCCTCACCTTCACGGATCGCGCCGCGCTCGAGATGACCGAGCGCGTCGACCGCCTGGTCCCATACGGCTACACGGACACGGTGATCAGCACCTTCCACGCGTTCGGCGACCGGCTGCTGCGTGACCACGCCCTTGAGGCCGGCCTTTCCGATCGGTCCACCGTCCTCTCCCGCGCGGAGCAGGTCATCTTTCTGCGCGAGCACCTCTTCGAGCTGCCGCTGGACCGATACCGCCCGCTCGGCGATCCCACTCGCTTCCTGCACGCCCTGGTCACGCTCATCAGCCGCGCGCGCGACGAGGACGTGGCGCCGGCGGAGTACCGAGCCGCCGCCGATCGACTGGCGGCCCAAGCCGCGCACCAGCGAGGCGACGCCGCATTGGCCGAAGAGGCTGCCCAGCAGGCTGAGCTGGCGGGCCTGTACGAGGCCTACGAGGCGCTCATGCGAAGCCACGACCGGCTCGACTTCGGCGACCAGGTGGGCCTCGCCCTGCGCGTGCTGCGCGAGCACCCATCGGTCCTGGAGGCCGAGCGCGCACGCTATCGGTACATCCTCGTCGACGAGTTCCAGGACACCAACTTCGCCCAGTTCGAGCTCGTCAAGCTGCTGGCCGGCTCACCTGCGGCCAACGTCACGGTGGTGGGCGACGACGACCAGAGCATCTACCGCTTTCGGGGCGCGGCGCTCAGCAACATCCTCGGGTTCCGCGCCGCCTTCCCCAAGGCGGCCAGCGTGGTGCTGACCGACAACTTCCGGAGCCGGCAGCCGATCCTCGACGCGGCTTACCGCCTCATCCAGCACAACGACCCGGAGCGGCTCGAGGCTCGCGAAGGCCTGGACAAGCGGCTGGTGGCCCGGTCACGCTTCGCGCGCGAGGCGCAGCCGGATGGACCGATCGAGCTGCTCGCCTTCGACACCGGTTCCGACGAGGCCGACGCGGTGGCCGAGCGAATCGCCGCCTCGCTGCGCGCCGGCCGTCGTGCGGGCGATCACGCCATCTTGGTGCGGACCAATCGCGACTCCGATCCGATCCTCCGCTCGCTGACAATGGCTCGCGTGCCCTGGCGGTTCTCCGGGACGGCCGGCCTCTACCGCCAGTCGGAGGTACGGCTGCTCGTCAGCTTCCTGCGGGCCGTCAACGACCCGGAGGACTCGATCAGCTGCTACGACCTCGCCACCTCCGAGATGTTCGGCCTCGATCCGCGGGACGTGACGCTCGCGCTGAATGCCGCGACGCGGCGCCGCACCAGCCTCGAGACCGCGCTCCGCAGCGCGTCGAACGATGCCGCCGCGGCCAGATTCGGGCCGCGCGCTTCGGAAGTCGTGCAGAAGCTGCTGGCCAGCCTCGATACCCACCGCGCCATGAGCGCGGAGCGAACGACCGGTGAGCTGCTCTACCACTTCATCACCAGCACCGGCTGGCTCGGCCGGCTGGGTCGGGAGGCGCGTGAGAGCGGCGAGGAGCGGCTGGCCAACGTGGCACGCTTCTTCGAGATCGTGCGCCGCCAGTCCGGCCTCCTGCGCGACGACCGGCTGCCCTTCCTGGTGGAGCAGCTCGATACCCTGATCGAGGTGGGGGACGATCCTTCGACCGCCGACGTGGAGCCGGACGAAGGTGACGCGGTCCACGTCCTGACCTACCACAAGGCGAAGGGCCTCGAGTTCCCGGTGATCTACATGGTCGGCCTGGTCGACGACCGCTTCCCGACCCGCTCGCGGGGCGACCAGCTGCCGCTCCCCGGAGAGCTGATTCGCGAGCCGCTGCCGGAAGGCGACCACCATCTGGCCGAGGAGCGGCGCCTCTTCTACGTGGGCATGACCCGCGCCCGGGAGGAGCTGCTGCTCAGCTGGGCGCGGGATTACGGCGGGCGCGCGGCGCGCCGGCTCAGCCCGTTCGTCCTCGAGGCGCTCGACCTGCCACCCGCCACGCCGGTGGACGCGTTGCGGCCGAGCGTCGCCGAGCGGCTCGCACGTCACCAGCGGGCCCCGGTTGCCGCTCCGTCAGGCGCCGCTCGGTCGCGAAACGAGGACCGTCCGTTGACGCTCAGCTACGGACAGGTGGCCGACTACCTCGAGTGCCCGGCGCGCTATCGCTATGCGCACGGCATCCGGATACCCACCCCGGCCTCGCACCAGATGGCCTATGGCCGGGCGTTGCACGCCGCCGTGCAGGCATTCCATCGGCGCCAGATGGCCGGCCGCAGCACCACCCTGGACGAGCTCTACTCGGAGCTCGACGCCGCCTGGGAGTCGGTCGGCTATCTCACGCGCCAGCACGAGGATGCCCGCCGCGCCGCCGCCCGAGAGGCGCTGGAACGTTTCTGGAACGAGCAGCAGTCCGACCCCGCGCGCCCCATCGCGGTCGAGCAGGAGTTCGCGGTACTGATTGGCCGCGACCGGCTGCGTGGCCGCTACGACCGCGTGGATCGGGATCCAGACGGCCGGGTGACGATCACCGACTACAAGTCCGCAGACGTCCGCGACCCGGCGACCGCCAGCCGTCGGTCTCGCGACTCGCTGCAGCTCTCGGTCTATGCGCTTGCCTACGAGAGTCAGCACGGGCGGCCGCCGGATGAGCTGGCGCTCCATTTCCTGGAGTCGGGGATCGTGGGGCGCAGCCCTCCCTCGCCGAAACGCCTGGCCAAGGCGACGTCAGAGGTGCGCGCCGCCGCGGATGGGATCCGTGCCGGCGAGTTCGGCGCCACCCCATCGCCCATGCGCTGCGGCTTCTGCCCGTTCCGCGAGATCTGCCCGGACGCGGCGCGCTGAGCCGGTGAACGAGCGAACCAGGCTCGTCGTCGCGGCGCTGGCCCTGCTCGCCGTGCTGGTCGGCGTGACGCTGCTCGCGTTTGCAGCCAACGCCTGCCCCGTGGATGCGCCGGGCCAGCCATGCCCCGAGGCGGGCACGAACCGGATCGTGGTCGTGGGCCTCACCGCGGCCGTGGCGGGCCTTCTCATCGCACCGTTTGCCTTCCTGGCCGAGTTCGTGGCCCGCCGCCGCATCGTGTACCGCGGCGCCTGGGGCCGCGCGACGCGGCGGGGACTCCTGGCGGCGGCGCTGGTCGCTGCCATGGCCGGCCTGCGGCTGGCCGGCGCGCTGTCGGTGGCAGGAGCCCTGTTCGTGCTGACCATGGCCGCGCTGGCCGAGTGGTTCGCCGTGCGTCGCTTCGATCTGGCATGAGCGCCGACATCTTCGCCGGCCAGCTGTCCGATCCCGATCTGCTGGCCGAGCTCTACGACCTCGAGCACGACGACGTGACGGACGATCACGTCTTCTACCGCGAGATGGCATCGCGCCATCGTGGAGCGGTCCTGGACCTCGGCTGCGGGTCCGGGCGCCTGTTCGGCAGCCTGCTCGAGGGCGGCGCGGAGCTGATCGTGGGGGTTGACGGCTCGCCCGCCATCCTGCGCCGCGCCGAGGCCCGCGTCGCCAACGAGGACCGGCTGCGCACCGCAGCCGCGGCGGGTCGCATCGTGCTGCTGGATGGCGACGTCCGCTGCCTGGGGACGCTGGATCGAGGGGAGCGATTCGACCTGGTGGTTGCGGCGGGGGTGCTCCCGCACCTCGATGGTCCGGAGGAGGCACTGCTGATGCTCAGCGGCGTCGCTCGCCTGCTCGCCCGCGACGGCGTGCTGGTGCTCGATGACCTCGGTCCGGGCCTGCTGCCGACGCGCGACCTGCCGCTGTCGGTGGATTGGCGGCGAACGTTGAACGGCCGCGAGGTGGTGCGTCGCAGTCAGCTCATGCGTCGTCAGGCGCCGGAGGGGCTTCGGGTCGCCTTCTCAACGCTGGTCGACGTAGGACAACGCGATGGTACGATAGCGCGGCTTCCGGCCAGCCATCGGCTCTGGTACCCATATGCCGACGCGCTCAACTCGCTTGTCCGGGAGGCCGGCCTGGCGGTGGAGCGGGCCTATGGTTCGCACGATCTGGACCCACTGGAGGAGGACAGCGTGCGACGGATCCTGACGATCCGCCTGGCCGCGGGCTGAGACGACGGGCTCGGGCTGGCCCCGGGCAACGAAGTGCGAGGACGATCTTGGGAGAGCAGATCAGGCTTCTGGTCGTGGAGGACGTGCCTCAGGTGGCGTCGCACATGCGCGCGCTGCTGCAGGCGCAGTCCCAGATCAAGATGCTGGAGGTCGTGACCGCCGGCGAGCGTGCGGTGGCCGCGACCGCCGAGTACAAGCCTGACGTGGTGATCGTCGACGCCCTGCTGCAGGGCCGCATCTCGGGTCAGCAGGTCGCGCTCAGCATTCGCGAGGCAGAGCCGCAGGTCGCGGTGGTCATGCTGACCGTGCCGCAAAACCCGGTGAACACGAACTCCGACAAGGGCGTCGACGCGGTCCTGAAGATGCCGTTCTCCGGGTTCGATCTGACGACCATCGTGCGCAAGACGTTCGAGGAGCGGACCGTCACCGCGTCCCGGGCGGGCTCGATGATGATCAGCCTCTTCTCGCCGAAGGGCGGCGTCGGACGCACGACGATCGCGTACAACCTGGCGGTCGCGCTGGCGGCGAACCACAAGGTTTGCCTGATCGACGGCTCGCTCCAGTTCAGCGACCTGCGCGGCCTGCTGCGCGTGCCGGCCAATGCCCCGTCCATCATCAATCTTCCAACCGACAAGATCCGCGAGACCGATGTTGCCGAGGTCGCCTGGCACGATCCGACCGGGGTCGACATCCTGCTCGCCCCGCCCCGGATCGAGATGGCCGAGATGGTCACCGTCCGCGACATCGAGAAGGCGCTCAGCATCCTGCGCCAGCTGTACGAGTTCGTCATCGTCGACACCCGCACGGCGCTGTCGGATGACGTCCTCGTGTTCCTCGACGGGTCCGACCTGATCCTGCAGGTCGTGACCTACGACGCCATGGCCATCCGCAACGCCGCGATGGCCGCCCAGGCCTTCGACGCGATCGGCTATCCGCACACCAAGCTGGCCACCATCCTGAACCGCTCGGACGCTGCCGGGGGGTTCACGAAGGCCGATCTCGAGGCGGCACTCGGCCGCAGTATCGACTTCGAGGTCGTCTCCGATGGCCAGCTGGTGCTCGCCGCCAACCACGAGGGCGTGCCCTTCATCTCGGGCAGCCCCGACGCGCCGATCTCGCAGGGCATCAAACGCATCGCCGACTCGCTCTCCGCGCGCCTGCACCAGCGCGCTCCCGCCCTCGCGCAGCGCTGATCGCCACGGTGCGGCCCCAGGGCGATCCGCGGCCCATCGGGGTCTTCGACTCCGGCGTTGGCGGTCTCACCGTCCTGTCCGAGCTGCGACGGCGCCTGCCGCACGAAGCCACCATGTATCTGGGCGACAACGCGCGCACGCCGTACGGGCCCCGTCCGGCCGACCAGGTGCGTCAATTCACGTTGGAGTGCGTGCGCTGGCTCATCGGTCAGGACATCAAGCTCCTGGTCCTGGCTTGTAACACCGCAACCGCGCAGGCGCTGCCACAGGTTCGCGAGATGGCTCTGGTGCCGGTCATCGGCGTCGTGCGCCCGGGCGCGGTGGCCGCCGCGGCCTCGACCCGCGCCGGTCACATCGGCGTGATCGCCACCGCCGGAACGGTCGGCTCGGGCGCGTACCCGGCCGCCATCGGCGAGGCGGACTCGCGGGTGACGGTCACCCAGCTGGCCTGTCCCGACCTCGTGCCCCTGGTCGAGGCCGGAGAACTCGATGGGCCACGCGCCGAGGCTGCGGTGCAGGGCTACCTCAGCGACCTGCTGCAACGGGACGGCGCCATCGACACGCTGCTGTTGGGCTGCACGCATTACCCGCTCCTGCGGCCGATCATCGAGCGCACGGTGGGGCCGGCGGTGGCGGTCGTCGACTCGGCCTTCACTGCGGCGCTGGCCACCGAGGACCTGCTCGACGCCCTGGGCGCGCGCGCTCCGGCCGGCTCGTCGCCGGCGGGCGCGTCGCCGGCGCCGGGTCCGCCCAATCGAATCGCGACCACCGGAGACGTGCCCGCCTTCACCTCGGTCGCCGAGCGGCTGTTCGGCGGCTCCCTTCCTCCGGTCGAGGCGGCGTCGACGGGCGCCGACTAGACTCTCAGGCTGAGATGACACGCAACGCCAGCCGCCTCGGCGTGGGGATCGTCGTCGGCGGCCTGCTGGCGATGGGCGCCACCGTCGCCCAGCGCGAGCTCCTCCGTCGAGCCGGCACCCGCCTCGTGGACTGGGAGGCGGTGCGCAGCATCGCCCGGCGGCGGCTGGGCGTCCACGACGTTCCGCTCAGGCCGGCCGAGCGGGCCGCAGCCGACGCCTTCTACCGCGACGCGCTGCTGCGCATCGAGCCGGTCATCGCGGCCGAGATCGGGGCCGAGCTGCCGCGGGCCATCGAGACGCCGGCGGTGATCGATCGGCGCGAGTGGATCGACCTCAAC
The DNA here is from genome assembly GCA_046725855.1 of Chloroflexota bacterium. GTDB lineage: Bacteria > Chloroflexota > Limnocylindria > QHBO01 > QHBO01 > DASQFY01. Next base: position 10,112 of record JBKOZM010000062.1, read on the forward strand.
CTGGCGACGTTCGAGGCGCTGTTCGAGCGGATCGAGCGGATCATGATGGCCTCCAACCAGCGAGCCGATACTCCGGGTCGCGCGCTGGCTCGCATCCTGAACCGCACCCTCGGCAATCAGCAGCTCGGCTTCCTGCTCGCCTTCCTGGCGCGCAAGGTGCTCGGCCAGTACGACGTCAGCCTGCTGGCCGCCGGGCCGGCGACGCGCGGCCGGCTGCACTTCGTCGAGCCGAACATCGTCGCGGCGGCGGCCACCATGCGCCTGCCGCTCGACCAGTTCCGCACCTTCATCGCCCTGCACGAGGCGACCCACGCCTTCGAGTTCGAGGCGTACCCGTGGCTGCGCGACCACTTCGTGGCCTTGGTCGCCGATACCGTCGAGCAGCTCGCCGCCGACGCCGACGGGCTGGGAGCGCGACTGCGGTCGGCCATGGCCCGCCGTGGTGGCCACTGGTTGGAGCGGATGATGACGCCGCGCCAGCTGGAGGCGTTCCAGCGCACCCAGGCGCTCATGTCGCTGCTGGAGGGCTACTCGAACCACGTCATGAATGCCGCTGGCGAACGGCTGCTGCCGGGATTTGGCCAGATCCACGACCGATTCGAGCGGCGCAACGAGCACCGCGGGGCGCTGGAGCGCGCGATTCTGCGGCTGACCGGGCTCGACTTGAAGATGGAGCAGTACGAGGCGGGCGAGCGTTTCGTGGTCGCCGTCCAGGCCCATCGCGATCGCGCCTTCCTCAACCGCGTCTGGCAGGGGCCGGAGATGTTGCCGACGCTGGCCGAGATCCGGCAGCCGTCAAGCTGGATCGCGCGCGTCGAGCTGGGCGTGCCACACGGCGAGGAGGGGCGCACCTGAGCGCGGACGAGCTGGTCGTCCTTGCCACCCCCATCTTCGGCTCGCCGCTTGCCGCCGATCACGTCGCGCAGATCGAGGCGGTGCCGGGAACGCGGGTGGTGCCGATCTCGCGCGAGGGGCTGGTGCACGACGATGCGGAGGCCGCCCTCGCCTCGGCGAGGGTGCTGCTGCGGGGCGGCGTGCCGGCCTCGGTGCTCGAGCATGTCATCAGCCGCGCCCCGCGCTTGGAGTGGATCCACTCGTTCTCGGCCGGCGTCGACCGCGTGGCGACTCCCGCGGTGCGCGCTCGGGGCCTGACCGTGACGAACGCGCGCGGCGTCTTCAGCCGGCCGATCGCCGAGTACGTGGTGATGATGTGCCTGGCCATCGCGCGCCGGCTGCCACAGCTCCTGGAGCTGCAGCGGGAACGGACCTGGCAGCCGCTGCGCGGCACCGAGCTGGGCGGCCTGACCGTCGGGATCGTCGGCTACGGCAGCATCGGCTCGGAGATCGCCCAGCTGCTCCGCCCGTTCGAGACCACGATCATCGCCACGCGCCGCCACGCCGAGCGTGGGGCGGGGGACCTGGCGAACGTCGAGATCCTGGCCCTCGACCGGCTCGACGAGTTGCTGCGGCGCAGCGACATCGTGGTCGTGGCCGCGCCGCTGACCGAGGAGACGGCGGGGCTGATCGGTGCCGCCCAGCTGCAAGAGATGCGCGAGACCGCGTGGCTGATCAACATCGCGCGCGGCCGCCTGCTCGACGAGCTGGCGCTGCGCCGCGCCCTCGAGGCGGGCTGGATCGGCGGGGCGGTGCTGGACGTGTTCACCGAGGAGCCGTTGCCACCGGACTCGCCGCTCTACGGAACGCCGAACCTGATCGTCACGCCGCATACCTCCTGGTCGAGCGATCGGGTGATCGAGCGCTCGATCGTGCTGTTCGTCGAGAACCTGCGCCGCTTCGCGGCGGGGGAGCCGCTGGAGAACGTCGTGGACCTGGAGGCCGGCTACTAGCCCGATGCAGGTCACCATCGTGGGACTGCCGGCGTCCGGCAAGACCACGGTCTTCAACGCGCTGACCGGGGGCCATGCCGATACCGGCGGCTACTCCGGCGGACGTGCCGCTCCCAACGTGGGCGTCGTCAAGGTGCCGGACGAGCGCCTCGATCGGCTCGCCGAGCTGTTCGCGCCCAAGAAGACGACGCCCGCCGACGTCACGTACGTGGACGTGGCCATTCCCGCCGGCGCCGCACGCGAGGGGACCATTGCCCCGGACGTGCTGGCGCAGATCCGCAACGCCGACGCGCTGCTCCACGTCGCGCGCGCGTTCGAGGGCGGCGTGGCCGAGCGCCCGGCCGACCCATGGCGCGACGTCGAGGAGCTGGACCTCGAGTTCGCGGTCGCTGACCTGACCGTGGTCGAGAAGCGACTCGAGCGGCTGCGCACCGCCGGTCGCCACGGGACCCCGACCGAACGCGAGCAGAACGCCCTGGAGGAGGAGCTGCTGGCGCGCCTGCTGCCGTCGCTTTCCGACGGCTTGCCGCTCCGCGGCCTGGACCTGACCGATGACGACGAGCGACGGCTGCGTGGCTATCGGTTCCTGAGCCAGAAGCCGGTGCTGGTGGTGCTCAACATCGACGAGGGGCGCCTCGACGAGGCCCCAGCGCTGGAGGCCGCGGGCCGGTCGCGCTACGCGCAGCCGAGCAGCGACATCGCGGCCCTGGCCGGCAAGATCGAGGCGGAGATCGCGCAGCTGCCGGCCGAGGATGCGGGCGCCTTCATGGAGGACCTCGGCATCGCCGAGCCGTCGCGTGGTCGCGTGGTGCGCCTGACCTACGCGCTGCTGGGGCTGTTCAGCTTCTTCACCGTCGGGGAGGACGAGTGCCGAGCCTGGACGCTGCGTCGGGGCGCCACGGCGGTCGACGCGGCGGCGGCCATTCATACCGACCTGGCGCGCGGGTTCATCCGCGCCGAGGTCGTGACCTACCCCGACCTCATGGCCTGGGGTAGCATCGCCGAGGCCCGCAAGCGCGGCCTGTTGCGTTCCGAAGGGAAGAGTTACGAGGTCAAGGACGGCGACATCGTCCAGGTGCTGTTCAACGTCGCCCGCTGAGCCGGCCGGGCTGCTACGAGCTCCGATCGAGCTCCACGATCATGCTGCGGAACTCGTCGGAGGTGTCGACCAGGAACGTGTCCTCTTCCTCGACCCCGACGCTCATGCTGGCGCTCAGTTTCTCGTCGCCGATGTAGGTGAATCCCTGCGTGCGCTCCAGCTCGCGGGCGATCGCCTCGACCAGCGTGTCCTCCTCGTAGGTGTCGACCACCGCTTCGCGGGCGGCGAGGACCATCTGCAGGAAGTCCTCCGGCGTGTGCTCGCGCTCGCTGACCAACAGCGCATCGGTCAGCAGGTCGGTGGCTCCCTCGTGAAGCTCGTAGAAGAAGAGTGGCATGCGGGGCCGATGATAGACGGGTGACACCCGATTCGCCGCCACTCGATCTGCTCGTCGTGGGCGCGCTCACCGTCGACCGCTTCCCCGACGGCGCGGCCGCGCCCGGCGGGCCAGTGCTGCACATCGCACGTGCGGCCGCCCCGCGCCAGATGCGGTTGGGGATCGTGACCGCCGCCGGTCCGGAGCCGGAGGCTCGCGCCGGGCTGACGGTGCTCCAGCAGCTGGCGGCGTTCGTCGAGTATGAAGACCAATCCGTCACGGTCAGCTTCCGTCATCGGGAGTCGGCGGAGGGCCGGCGACTGTGGCTCGGCCAACGAGGCGGTCCGGTCGGCCCCGGCGCCGACACCCTGGAGCGCATCGAGACTCGCGCCGTCCTGCTCGCGCCCGTCGCGGGTGAGGTGCCGGTCGAAGCGCTCACGGCGTGGGACGCGAGCCTGGTTCGTGGCGCCATCCTGCAGGGATGGCTGCGCACGCTCGAGGAGGGGGAGGAGGTCCGACCGCTGCCGTTCGAGGCGTTGCCGGGTGCCGTCACAGGAGCTCTCAGCGCGTTCGACCTGCTCGTGGCCAGCCGGGAGGACCTGCTGGCCGAGGAGGGGGACCCGCCGAAGCAGCTGTCGGCGATGCGTCGCGTCTTCGGCCCGCGCCCGACCCTGGTCGTGACGGATGGCCCCGGAGGCGTCTGGATGGATGTCTCGACGACGGACACCCCAGGCGAGCCACTGCACCTGCCCGTACCGCGGAGGGTGGAGGGAGCATCGAGCGTTGGCGCGGGCGACGTCCTCACCGCTTTCATGCTGCGTGGCGAGTGGCACCGCCCGCCGAGCGTCGACCTCCTGCGACCGCGGCTCGCGTCGGCCATGCGTGTCGTCGCCGAGGTGCTCGAGGAACGGCTGGCCTAGTTGCTATCTGGCCTCCAGTAGCGTCCCTCAGGCGATGCGCCGCTCACGCGTGGCGCGCCGCTCGGCGGCTGCCACCCAGCTGCGCAGCCGCCGGCGGCGCGAGTCGACGCGCAGCCGAACGTCCCCAAGGGCTCGAATCCCACCGCCCCGCCCGAGCGCGAAGGCGAGATCGAGAACCCGCGATGCCGCCATCACCGCCTCGAGCGCGCCGCCCAGGTCGCGCCGATGCCGCTCGCGAATGCGTGCCACCTCGATCCAGGCGGCGGCCGCGTCGACGCTCGCGCGCTGCGTGCCGGCGGTCCACAGCCCCTCGGCCCGATCGACCTCACCGGCGGCGAGCAGGAGGCGGGTGGCCAGTCTGCGCAGCGCCAGCGACTCGGTCGGGTCGAGCGCCAGGGCGGGCGCGCTCGCCACCAGCTCCAATGCGTCGTCAGGCGCGCCATGCCGCAGCAGCTCGACGGCCATACCGTGATGATCGAGAACGGCCGCGTCGCGCCAGCCACCGTCCAGCAGCCGAGCGACGGCGGCCTCGAGCAGGGCCAATGAGACGATGTCCTGAAGGTTGTGGTCGAGGACCGCGGCCAGCAGGTCGGGCGTTCCGCCGCGCAGGTACCCGAAGTAGCGGGCGGGCACCTCGCTGCTCGGGCAGTCGGAGGCGCGCCGGACACCCAGGACGCCCGCCTCGACGTCGGCCAGGCGCGCACCACCGAGCGCCCGCCGGAAGAGCCGGCGGGCCACCGGGAGCAGATCATCATGGCTGGCCGGCAGTGCGGCGAGCTCGCCGAACAGGCCGTTCATCGTGAGCCGCGCGCCGAGCAGCGGCATGTCGAAGCCGCGCCCGTTGTAGGTGACCAATCGGGTGCGACCGGCAAGCTCGGTCGCAACCTGGCGCAGCAGGCCAGACTCGTGCGGATAGTCGGGCAGCAGCAGCTGCCGCACCACGAGCCGATCGCCCACGAGGTGGCCCAGCCCGGCGAGGAAGATGACGGTCCCGGCCCCGGTCGACAGCCCGGTGGTCTCCGTGTCGAAGTAGGTCGCCGGTGCCCGCTCCGCGAGCGCTGCTGCGGACTCCGGCGGCAGCGGCACGCTCCGTTCGACGAGCACCGCTGTGGCCCCGTGCGCGACCGACAACCTGGCCCCGAACCAGCGCGCCAGGGTCTCGGCCCGGTCGGGGACGGGAGGACGTGGCGGAACCGCCGACCATTCGGATCGAACGCTGGCGAGGCGCTCCGCCAGGGTTCGGCCGGTCACGGGACGTCGAGCGCGGCCAGCAGCTCGGCCACGGTGGCCTTCCCTCGAGCGCCGACCTCGATGGCCGGTCCGACGCAGGCCGGGCAGCCATCGGCACAGGGGCACGAATCCACGGCCTCGCGGCAGGCATGGACGAGATCCCCGGTGAGGGTGTAGAGGCGCTCGGTGAGGCCGACCCCGCCGGGCACCGCGTCGTAGAGGTAGAGCGTCGGCTGGCCGGTAAAGGGAGCCTGGACCTGGGCCAGCACGCCGAGGTCGCGCGGGTCGCACATCAACAGCAGTGCGGCGGTGGTCCGCGCCACCCGCGCCAGTCCGATCAGCGCCCCATCCAGCGTGTCCCGGTCGTAGCGGTTTACCAGCTCGGCCGGCGGCACCAGCCAGCAGGCGGCGGTGTGCATCTGCTGTTCGGGGATGCTGATGGGGCCGTAGCCGACGTTCTCATGGGTGTGGAACTTGATCTTCTTGAACATGGTCACCTTCCAGGCCACCATCACGTCGCCGCGCTGGCGCCGTCCGGCGGCGCCATCGGCCTCGTCGAAGACTTCGAGCACCTTGAGCGTGATCCCCAGGTCGGCCTCGGTGTAGTAGTCGACGTCGGTGCGCGTGACGTACGCCTTGCGCTCCTCCCAGTCGAGGCGGTCGACGTGGTGCTGCACGCCCTCGTGGATGTAGATGGCGCGCGGGTGGACGATCAGCGGCGCCGCGAAGAGGTCGACCTCGCCCAGGACTCGATGCCGGGCCCCGGTGGTGTCGACGATGACGACGTTCTCCTGCGAAGAGCTGCGCAGGCTGAAGGCACTGGCGGGGAAGTTCTCGTGGCTCCAGTAGTACCGGTCGTCGTCGGCTCGGCGCACGTAGCCGTCCTCCTCCAGCACCTCGAGCAGGGTCGGCGTCTCGTCGATCCCGAAACGCTCCGTGGCGGGCACCGGCAGCTCGAACGAGGACGCACGCAGGTGGTTCAGCAGCACGTGCAGGTTGTCGGGGTTCACGAGCCCGTGCTCGGGGGACCGATCGAAGAGGTACTCGGGGTGCGCGGCCAGGAACTGGTCGATGGGTGCCGACGAGCAGATCAGCGCGGCCAGGCTGGTGCTCGTCCGCCGTCCGGCCCGTCCCATCTGCTGCCAGGTGGAGGCGATGGTGCCGGGATAGCCGATGCTGATGGCCGCGTCGAGGCCGCCGATGTCGATGCCCAGCTCCAGGGCGTTGGTGGCGACCACGCCTCGGATGCGACCTGCCCGCAGCCCTGCCTCGATGTCCTTGCGCTCGTTCGGCAGGTAGCCGCCGCGATAGCCGCGAATGGTATGAGCATGGCCGGGTGGGGGAGCGAAGGTCTCGTGCAGGTAGGTGGTCAGCACCTCCACCGCGGTGCGGGAGCGGGCGAAGGCGATGGTCTGCACACCGCCTGCGATCAGGCGCTCCGCAAGGCGCTGCCCGGTGAGCAGGGCCGAAGTCCGAACGCCGAGCTGCTCGTTGGCGACCGGCGGGTTGACGACCAGCACGTGCTTGCGCCCGCGCGGCGCACCGTTGTCGTCGACCAGCTCGACCGGCGCCTCGAGCAGGTGCTCGGCGAGCTCGCGCGGGTTGGCGATGGTGGCGCTGGCGCAGATGAAGATCGGGTCCGAGCCGTAGTGACGGCACACGCGCCGCAGGCGACGGATCGCGTTGGCGACGTGGCTGCCGAACAGACCTCGATAGGTGTGGAGCTCGTCGATGACCACGAACCGCAGGTTCTCGAAGAGCTTGAACCACTTGGTGTGGTGGGGAAGGATCGCGGCGTGGAGCATGTCCGGGTTGGTGATGACCACCTGCCCGGCGCTGCGGACCACGCTGCGCACGTTCGGCGGCGTGTCGCCGTCGTAGGTGTGCGTCTTGAGCGGCAGCTCCGCGGCGTCCGCCAGCGCGCGGAGCTCGTGCAGCTGGTCGGCCGCGAGGGCCTTGGTCGGGAACATGTAGAGCGCGCGTGCGGTCGGATCGCGGGCCACGGCGTCGAGGACCGGCAGGTTGTAGCACAGGGTCTTGCCCGATGCGGTGGGCGTCACCACGCTGACGTTGCGCCCCGCCCGGACAGCGGCGATGGCCTGAGCCTGATGCGTGTACAGCGCCTCGACGCCCCGGGAGCGGAGCGCCGCGACGAGGCCGGGATGCAGGCCCTTCGGCCAGGGCGCATGGCGTGGCGCCAGCGGCTCGAGGACGCGATGCGCCACGACGAGGCGCGCCAGCGCGGGATCGCCCAGGAAGGCGCCGATCGCGTCGTCGGCGGACTGCGGGCGGTCGAGCAGCATCGGCTCCTCCATCGGCTGACCAGCATTCATTTCGAACGGGTGTTCGGCGCAGAATAGCACGCGCGTTCTATTTCGCCAGCGAAACTGTGGATAACCTGAGCCCGATCGCCTTGCACGGTGGAAAACCGCGCAGCTAGACTGGCCAGCGGATGACCGGCCTGAACGCTTCCGCTCCGCCTCGACCCAGCCCGCCGGAGCCCCGCCTGCGGGTGACACTGCCGGCCTCGCGGGGCGGTCTGGCCTGGCTGGCGGTTCTGCTGCTGATCGGGTCGTTCGTCACCTTCCAGGTGGCGCGACAGGTGTACGCGAGCTGGTCCATCGGCCAGGAGGCGGACCGGATACAGGCCGAGATCGCGGCCGTCGAGGCACAGAACGCCGCGCTCGAACGCGAGCTTGCCTACCTGCGTTCGGATGCTTACCTGTCGGTGGAGGCGCGCCGGCTCGCCAATCTGGGCCGCTCCGGCGAGCACGTGCTGATCATCCCGCCCGGCGCCGCCGTGGCTCCGCCCAAGCCCAAGGAGGGCGAGGTCGGCCCAACCGATCCTCTGCTGGAGCAGTGGCTGGACCTGTTCTTCGGGCCGTAGTCGGTCGCTCCTTCGCCGCACGCCTCATCGAATACGCTCGCCACGCGACAGCTCGCCTGTCGCGGTGACCGCTGGCCCACCCCTTGCGGGGCGCCCAGGACATGACCAGAGCGCGGGTGCGGGTCGGGTGCTCGGGCTGGCAGTACGGCCACTGGCGCGGGAAGTTCTACCCACGAGACCTGCCGGTCGCCCGCTGGCTTGAGTTCTACGTCCAGCAGTTCGACACGGTCGAGCTCAACAACAGCTTCTATCGGCTGCCGGATGCCGAGCAGTTCGACGCCTGGCGGGAGCGCCTGCCGTCGGGATTCGTGATGGCCGTCAAGGCCAGCCGCTACCTGACCCATCTCAAGCGACTTCGCGACCCGGTCGAGCCACTGAATCGGCTCTGGAGTCGGGCGGAGCGCCTGGGCGACCGATTGGGTCCGATGCTCTACCAGCTGCCCCCGCGCTGGCACCGCGACGTCGAGCGGCTGGCGTCCTTTGTGGAGCGGCTGCCAGCGCGCCGCCGGCACGCCATCGAGTTCCGCGACCCGAGCTGGTACGACCAAACCGTCTTCCGGCTGCTCCACGATGGAGGCGTTGCGCTGTGCCTGCATGACATGCGGGGAGCCGCCAGCCAGGCGTCGCCAATCGGCCCCTTCGTCTACGTCCGCTTCCACGGCTCCGGAGCCCGATACGGGGGCGGCTACTCGCCACAGCGGCTGACTGCCTGGGCGGACCGGCTGGCGGAGTGGGCAGGCGAAGGCCTGCCGGGCTACGTCTACTTCAACAACGACGCGGCTGCGCACGCCGTCCGCGACGCGCACCGCCTTCGAACGCTCCTCGATCGTCGGGGAGTCGCGTGAGCTGGTCCGCGGAATGCAGGTCCTCCGAGGGCGTCAGGAGGTGACGCAAGGAACATGGCTGAGCTCGATACCAAGAAGCGCGAGAAGCTGCGCAGCAACCAGTTCGCGTACGTGGACTCGAAGGGCGGCGAGCACCTGCCGATCAACGACGCGTCCCACGTGCGGAACGCCATGGCGCGCTGGAACCAGACCGAGTTCGAGAGCGTGACGGCCAAGGAGCGGGCGCGGAAGAAGATCGTCAGCGCCGCCAAGCGGTTCGGCGTGGAGGTCGACGAGAAGAGCGGCGTCGCCAAGCCGAAACGCACGCTTCGTGCGGCGAGCACCAAGCGCGGCCCGCGTGGCGGGCGCAAGGACTGACTAAGAATGAAATGGAGGGGTCCCCGTCGGGACCCCTTCCGTTACGCCGCGCCTGCTACCGCTTCTTCTTCGTCTCGCCGGCCTTGCGGCGCGCCTTGTTCACCGTCCTGGCCGCGCGCTCCTCGGCCTCGTCCTTCGAGACGCCGCGATCCTGGTAGGACTCCTTGATGTGCTCGTACTGGCGTTCTCGCTTCTTGCTGGAGCCTGCTGGCATCCTGGCCGCCTCCTTTCGGGCCCCTCGCCTTACTTGAATCCGCCAAGCGCCCAGATGATGAAGATCACGATCAGGATCAGGCCGATGAGGCCGACCCCGCTCCCGTAGTAGTTCCCCCACGAGTCGCGATACCCATATCCGACTCCACCGAACAGCAGGAGCACTACCGCCAGGATGATGATCCACATGAGCATGCCGGTCACCTCGTAGCGACGTTCGACGACACGATTGACCAAGCATGTTTGATGCCGGATCGGACCGGCACGAGGCTTGCGTGGCGTGTCTGCCATGCTCGACGCCGAGGCGGATGCCGCACAGGTTGGCCTGCGACACGTATCCGACGCGATGCCGGGCGTGCGACGGCGCCGTGCGGGACGAGGCTTCGTCTACGTCGGGCCGAGCGGACGCCGGCTGACCGATCCTGCGCGACTGGCCTGGTTCAAGCGCCTGGCCATCCCGCCGGCCTGGACCGATGTCTGGATCTCGCCGCTGCAGAACGGTCACCTGCAGGCGACTGGCCGCGATGCGCGAGGGCGGAAGCAGTACCGCTACCACCCCCGATGGCGTGCTGTTCGCGATGCCGCCAAGTTCGATCGGATCCTGGACTTCGCGCGAGCCATCCCGCGCATCCGGCAGCGGGCGGATCGCGACCTGCGCCGGCGGGGACTGCCACGCGAGAAGGTGGTGGCCCTGGTCGTTCGGCTGCTGGAGGCCACGCTGATGCGCGTCGGCAGCCAGGAATACGCGCGCGAGAACCGATCCTACGGGCTGTCGACGCTGCGCGACCGCCACGTGGACGTGCGCGGCGCGCGGATCCGGCTGGCGTTTCGCGGCAAGTTCGGGCGTGAGCATGAGATCGAGCTGACCGACGCTCGCCTCGCGCGGGCCGTGCGCCGATGCCAGGAGCTGCCGGGCCAGGCGCTGTTCCAGTACGTGGACGACGAGGGTCGTCGGCGATCGGTCGATTCCGGCGACGTCAACGACTACCTTCGGGACGTCGCCGGCGGAGAGTTCACCGCCAAGGACTTTCGGACGTGGGCCGGCACGGTGGCGGCCGCTCTTGCGCTGCAGGAGTTCGCTGCCGTCGATTCGGAGGCGCAGGCGAAACGCAACGTCGTCGCCGCCATCGAGGAGGTGGCGGCGCAGCTCGGCAACACGGCGGCGGTGTGCCGGGCGTGCTACGTCCATCCGGAGATCGTGGCCTCCTACCTGGACGGGACGCTGGCCGGAGCGCTCGGCGACCGGGTTGCGCGGCGGCTCGGCCGTTCGGCGCATGCGCTCGCTCCGGAGGAGGCGGCGGTCCTGGGTCTGCTGCGTGGCCGCCTCGCCCGCGAGCGCCGGCGCAGGAACTGAGCGATCAGGTTGTGATCTGTCGCCCCAAGGGCCGCGCCCTCGACGCCAGGCCGGTCTTGGGCCCGCCGACCAGCGCGATCGCAAAAAAGAGCGTCTCGACCAGGACGATCGAGGCGCCTGACGCGAGGTTGAGGTAGAAGCTGAGGTAGAGGCCC
>JBKOZM010000063.1:0-6456 GCA_046725855.1 Chloroflexota bacterium
GATCGTCAACATCGACCACCACGTATCGAACCCCGGTTTCGGCGCCGCGCAGCTGGTCGACCCCCAGGCCGCCGCGACCTGCGAGCTGGTGACGCTACTGCTCCCCGAGCTGGGCGTGGAGCTTGACGTCGAGCTGGCCACCCTGCTCATGACCGGCATCGTGCAGGACACGCACACGTTCGCCCATCCGAACGTGACGCCTCGCACGCTGCGCGTGGGCGCCACGCTGCTGGAGGCGGGCGCCCCGCTGTCGAGGATCAACCGCGCGGTCTATGCCGACAAGCCGTACAGCACCCTGGCCCTGTGGGGCCTGATGCTGGCCGGCATGGGGCAGCGCTGCGACGAACGAATCGTGCACGCCTCCATGACCCTCGAGATGCTGGCCGCCACCGGCGAGCAGCCGACCGCCTCCGAGGGCTTCATCGACCTGCTGGCCTCGACGAAGCGCGGCGACGTGGCCGTCGTCTTCAAGGAGGTGGACCCGACCACGACCCGCGTCAGCGTGCGCACCAGCGAGCGGGCCGACGCGGTGGCCATCACCTCCGCCTTTGGCGGCGGTGGCCACGTGCGGGCGGCTGGCTGCACCCTGGCGGTCGGCATCGACGCCGCCCGCGAGCTCGTCCTGGCCGAGTGCGAGCGCGAGGTCGACAGGGCCGATGCTCGGGGTCGTTAACCTCGACAAGCCGGTCGGGCCGACCTCGCATGACATGGTCGGCCTGCTCCGCCGCCTGACCGGCACGCGCCGCATCGGTCATGCCGGCACGCTCGATCCGCTGGCGTCCGGGGTGCTGCCGATCCTGGTCGGCGCGGCCACGCGGTTCAGCGAGGAGCTGACCGGCGGCCGGAAACGCTACGACGCGGTGATCCGCCTTGGCGTCCGCTCCGCGACCGACGACGCGCAGGGCCCGCTCGAGCCGGGTAGCGCGCCTCCCGGCGTGGAGAAGGTGGCCGCCGAGCTGGCGAAGCTGGTCGGCAGCTTCGAGCAGCGGCCGCCAACGTTCTCGGCGCGGAAGCAGGGTGGGCGCATCGCGCACCGCTCCGCGCGCGCGGGGGACCCGCTGCCGCTCGAGCCGCGGACGGTGACCGTCCACGCCGTCGAGCTGCTGGGCAGCGAGGCGGGCGAGGGCTGGCTCGACGTGCGCATCGACCTGATCTGCGGCCCGGGAACTTACGTCCGTTCCATCGCCCGCGACCTGGGCGAGCGGCTTGGCTGCGGCGGCTACCTCCGCGCCCTGCGACGCACCGAGGCCGCCGGCCTGCGGGTCGTCGACGCGGTGAGCCCGGAGCGCCTCGAGTCCCTGGCCGAGGCCGGCCGGCTGTCCGACGCGATCCTGCCGATCGCCGCGCTCCTGCCGCTGCCGCGACTGGAGCTCGATCCGGTTGCCGCCGACCGCTTCTGCCACGGCTCCGCGATCCGCATCCAGCCCGATGGTGCCGAGGGCCGCATGGCGGTGTTCGGCGACGACCGGCTGCTCGGCGTCGGCACGCTCCGCGCCGGTCTGCTGCAACCCGACAAGGTGCTCGCGCCGCAGGGCGTGGGGTGATCCACGACCTCGAGGCGCTGCCGGCCATCGGACCGGCGGCGATGACGCTGGGCGTCTTCGACGGGGTGCATCGCGGCCATCTCGCCCTGCTGACGGCCACGGCCCGCGCCGCGGAGGAGCGTGGCGTGGCCAGCGTGGCCCTCGTCTTCGACCCGCATCCCGACGAGGTCCTGCGCCCGGGCACGGTGGTGCCCCGTCTGGCGCCGATGACAACCGTGCTGGAATGGATCGCGCGTGACGCTGGCGTCGCCCGGCCGGTCGCCCTCCGCTTCGACGATGAGCTTCGGCAGCGCACGGCCGAGGAGTTCATCGCGGCGCTGGCTCCGGCGATCGAGCTGCGGACGCTGGTCATGACGCCGGACGCCGCCTTCGGCCGAGGACGGGGCGGCACCGTCGACCGCATGCGCGAGCTCGGCTCATCGGGCGGCTTCGAGGTGATGGTGGTCGAGCCCCTGGTGATGGACGGCGAGGTCGTCTCGTCGACCCGCATTCGGGGCGCGATCGCGGCCGGTGACATCGGGCTGGCGCGGAGGCTGGGCCGCCCGCCGCGGCTCGAGGGGCGCGTGGTGGTCGGTGACCGCCGAGGCCGCTCGCTCGGCTTTCCGACCGCCAACCTGGCCTTCGACTATGCGCCGGCCATGCCGGCGCTCGGCATCTACGTCGGCCAGGTGGCGGTGCCGGAACACGCCGTCGGCCCGGCCCACCCGGCGCTGGTCAGCGTGGGCGTGCGCCCAACCTTCCACGACGAGGGGAAGGTGCTGGTTGAGGCCTACCTCCTGGATTTCGACGGAGATCTGTACGGCGCCGAACTGCAGCTGGACCTGCTGGAACGGCTGCGCGACGAGCGTCGCTTCGACGCTGTGCCCGCCCTGGTGGCCCAGATGAAGCGCGACGAGGCCGATGCGCGCGACTACCTGCGCAATGCCTGAGCCGGGCCGGCCGAGGGCGGGGAGCCCATCGGTCTGGTATCATTCACGGGTTACGGAAAGGAAAGTGGAGGAATACGTGCCGCTCGCCAAGGACGCGAAGAGCGCGATCGTTGACGATTACGCAACCCACGACGGCGACACCGGGTCGCCAGAGGTGCAGATCGCGCTTCTCACCGAGCGGATCAAGTCGCTCACCGAGCACTTGCGCACCTACCAGAACGACAACCACTCGCGCCGCGGCCTGCTCAAGCTGGTCGGCCAGCGGCGACGCCTGCTCGCGTACCTCGTCCGCAACGACGTGGATCGGTATCGGGCGGTGATCGGTCGTCTGGGGCTGCGCCGCTAATCAGACCCGCCGAACCCAGGAGCCGTCGAAGGCCCTGGGTCGCGCGTATCTCGGGCCGATCGGGCCATCAACAAGGCGCGAATCGCGCCTCCCCAACGCTGAACAACCGCGTCCGTGAGGGCGCCGCCCGCCCCCGCCAGAGGGCAGTGCGGGCCGAGCGCCGGACGCGACCCAACGCAAGGACAACCAGGAGGAATCAGTGGCAATCAAGGTAGAGGCCGAAATCGGCGGCACGTCGTTCTCGCTCGAAGCGGGCAAGCTCGCCGAACAGGCCGATGGCGCGGTGCTCGTTCGCTACGGCGACACCGTGCTGCTCGCGACCGCGGTCTCCGCGGAGCCCCGCGAGGGGATCGACTTCTTCCCGCTCACCGTCGACTACGAGGAGCGGATGTACGCCGCCGGCAAGATCCCGGGCGGTTTCATCAAGCGTGAGTCGCGCCCGTCGGAGGCGGCCATCCTGGCCATGCGCCTGACCGATCGGCCGATCCGCCCGCTCTTCCCGAAGGGCTACAAGAACGACGTCCAGATCGTGCTGACCGTCCTGTCAGCCGACCAGGAGAACGACCCGGACATCCTGGCCATCAACGGCGCGTCGGCCGCGCTGTCGGTCAGCAGCATCCCGTTCCTGGGTCCGGTTGGCGCCGTGCGCGTCGGGCGCGTCAACGGGGAGTTCGTGACCAACCCGACCAACAGCCTGCTCGACGAGAGCGACATGGACCTGGTCGTGGCCGGCACGCGCGACGCGGTGATGATGGTGGAAGCCGGCGCCAAGATCCTGCCCGAGTCGGTCATGGCCGATGCGATCGCCTACGGCCAGGCCGAGCTGCAGCACAGCATCGACCTGCAGGAGAAGCTGGTGGCCACGGCCGGCAAGCCGAAGAAGGTTCCCTTCCTCGGCCCGAAGGCCGACTCGGTCGCCAAGCTGGGCGACGCCCTGAAGCAGGGCGCCAACGAGTTCGTGGTCTTCGACCTGGAGACCACCAGCATGAAGCCAGAGAACGGCTACATCGTCGACATCGCGGCCCTGCGCCTGCGCGGCGGCGAGGTGGTCGACCGCTTCGAGTCGCTGGTCAACCCGGGCCGCTCGATCATCGGGCACCAGATCCACGGCATCAGCGACGAGGACGTGGCCAGCGCGCCCACCGCCGCCGAGGTGCTGTCGCGGTTCGCCGAATGGGTCGGAGACACGCCGGTGGTGGCCCACAACGTGGGCTTCGACCTTCCGTTCGTCCTGCGCCACCTGCCGCACGACACCGGCTGGCAGCCGAAGGCGGTGTACGACACACTGGAGCTGGCCTACCAGCTCTACCCCGATGCGGGCACCTACAAGCTGGCGGACCTGATCCGCTTCACCTTCGGGCGCGACCACGGTGCCGCGCACCGCGCCATGCCGGACGCCCAGGCCACCGCCGACCTCTTCATCAGCCTGACCGATGGGCTGTCCGAGCGGCTGGACGCCATCCGCGCCGACATCGCCGACGAGATTCGGCGCGCGCGCCAGGACTACAACCGCGCCGAGCAGGGCGATCGGCTGGAGGACATCCGCCGCCGCCACGGCATCGGCACCCCGCTGATGGACGTGCTGACCAAGGCGACCAGCCGCGAGCTGGTCCTGTCGGAGAACGTCCGCATCGACGGGCGCGACACGGGCACGATCCGGCCGATCAGCGTCGAGGTCGGCGTCCTGCCGCGGACGCACGGCTCGGCGATCTTCACCCGCGGCCAGACGCAGGCGGTGAGCATCGCCACCCTCGGCCCGTCGAGTGACGTGCAGCGGCTGGACACGATCTCACCGGAGACCGAGAAGCGCTACCTGCACCACTACAACTTCCCGCCCTACTCGGTCGGCGAGTCGCGCCCGATGCGCGGACCCGGCCGTCGCGAGATCGGCCACGGCGCGCTCGCCGAGCGCGCGCTGGTGCCGGTCCTGCCGAGCGTCGACGAGTTCCCCTACGTCATCCGGGTGGTGTCCGAGGTGGTCAGCAGCAACGGCTCGACCAGCATGGCCAGCACCTGCGGCAGCACGCTGGCCCTGATGGACGCCGGCGTGCCGATCAAGGCGCCGGTGGGCGGCGCCGCCATGGGCCTGATCACCGACAAGGCGACCGGCCGCTACGCGGTGCTGACCGACATCTCCGGCAAGGAGGACGCGTACGGCGACATGGACTTCAAGGTGGCCGGCACCGCCGAGGGCATCACCGCCCTGCAGATGGACATCAAGGTGGCGGGCATCACCAGCGAGATCCTGCGCGACGCGCTGGAGCAGGCGCGCGCGGCTCGGCTGTTCATCCTGGACACGATGACCGCGGTGATCAGCGCCAGCCGCAGCGAGCTCTCCCCGTACGCGCCGCGCATCACGACCATCAAGATCCCTGTCGACAAGATCCGCGACGTCATCGGCGCCGGCGGCAAGGTGATCCGCCAGATCACGGCCGAGACCGGGACGCAGATCAACGTCGAGGACGATGGCACGATCCAGATCGCGGCCACCTCGGTCGACGCGGCCCAGAAGGCGATCAGCTGGATCGAGGGCCTGACCAAGGATGTCGAGGTCGGCAAGGAGTACCTCGGCAAGGTGACCCGCATCATGAACTTCGGGGCATTCGTCGAGATCCTGCCCGGCAAGGAGGGGCTGGTCCACATCAGCCAGCTGGCCGACTACCGGGTGCCACGGGTCGAGGACGTGGTCAGCATCGGCGACGAGCTGATGGTGATCGTGACCGAGATCGACCGCATGGGCCGCATCAACCTCAGCCGCCGGGCTGCGATGGAACGACACATGGCCAAGGCCGGGGCGGCCGGGGCGGCCAAGGACTGACGACCGATGCTGTCCGCCGCCGATCCGGCGGCGGAGCGCGGAGAACCGAAGAGCGACGAGGGAGGCTGCGCACTCAGCGATGGGCACCGAGGCGCTGCTCGCCGCGGTAGCCGCCGAGGTCCGCGGCTGCACCCGCTGCCCGCTGCATCGCGGTCGGACGAACGCGGTGCCGGGCGAGGGCAATCCGCTCTCCGACGTGCTGCTGGTGGGCGAGGGTCCCGGAGCGCGGGAGGACGCCACCGGACGGCCGTTCGTCGGCCCGGCCGGCCAGCTGCTCGAGGAGCTGCTGCGCTCGATCGGCTGGGCGCGCGAGGACGTCTTCATCGCCAACGTCGTGAAGTGCCGGCCACCCGGCAACCGAGACCCGGAGCCGGATGAGATCGGCACCTGTGCGCCGTACCTCGACCGGCAGGAGCGGGCGCTCGACCCGGCCGTGATCGTCACCCTGGGACGGCACTCGTTGGCGCGCTATCTGCCCGGGGCGCGGATCAGCGCGGTGCACGGCATGCTCCGCCGATCGGGCGGGCTGTTCGTCTTCCCGATGTACCATCCTGCTGCGGCGCTGCACCAGGCCTCCCTGCGGGAAACGCTCTTCGCCGACATCCGCGGCCTGCCGGCGGCGCTGCTGGCCGCCCGCGAGGCCCTGGAGGCCGAGCGGGCGGGATCGGTCCAGGCCGGGAACGGCCAGGCCACGGCGGTCGAGCCAGCGGCCGTGGCCGACGAGCCGGACAACACCGAACAGCTCACCCTCTTCTAAAGGATCGACATGACGGACACCCTGCGCATCATCCCGCTCGGCGGGGTGGGCGAGGTCGGCAA